>JAHZEE010000003.1:6772-22352 GCA_019421975.1 Clostridiales bacterium
CCCCTGCCGTCGAGCAGCTGTGCGCTCACAGCCCAGTCCATGGCGCTCAGGGCCCAGGCGGAGATGCTGTCATAGTCGGCATACTCCCGGATGGCCATGCCGCCTTCGGTGGTGTCGTAGTTCTGAGACTGGGCATAGCGGTAGAGAATGAGGGCCGCCTGCTCGCGGGTGATCGAGTCAGCCGGGCCAAACGCCGTCTCGCTGTAGCCGGTCACAATCCGCTCGGAGCTGGCCCACCGGACTGCCTCGGCATACCAGGCGTCCGCGTCCACATCGGCATAGGACATGGCATAGTTCACGACCGGCCGCTCCTCCAGATTCCACAGAATCTGCACCATCATGGCGCGGGTCCGTGTGTCGTCGGGGCCAAAGGCAGCGGCACTGTAGCCGTCCATCAGGCCGTTTACGATGGCGTAGTCCACTGCCTCGTGGTACCAGGCGGCGGCGTTCACATCGGCAAAGGCGGCCGACGGGCAGTTGTCCTCACGGCCGGAGGCACTTTCGGTAAAGGTGGCCTCAATTGTCACCTTGCCCTTGGGCTGGAGGAAGGTATAGGTGCCATCCTGGTGGCGTTCCACATCAAGCTCCTTGCCGTTTTGATCCCTTACCAGCACCTGCTCCACGCTGTAGCCCGCGTCCGGCTTGGGGGTGATGGTCACCTCGTCGCCCTGCTCAGGCGTCTTGGGATTCACGCTCACGCTGCCGTGCGCCGTGTCCTCGATCACGGGCGGATAGGAGGGCGTACCGCTGCCGCCGGACGACGATTTGATCGTATACTCCAGGCGCACTGTCTCGCTGGCGTCGATGGCGCCGAGCTGACAGGCATATGCCAGAATGGTGGTTGTCTTGCTGACGGTGATGGGGCTGCTGTAGCGCTGCGCCGTCGCGGAGGTCGTTGGATCACTGCCGTCTGTGGTGTAGTAGATCTGGGCCCCCGCGGTGGCGCGGGACAGTTCCGCTTTCCGGCCGCCGGAATAGGTGCCGGCGGCCGGCGTGGCAGCCGGCGCCGCCGTCTGCGGCTTGCAGCGGATCAGCTGGACGCCGGCATCCGTCTCGATCAGCCTGACGATATGAGCGGCGCTGTCAGAGGTGAAATGGTCCACGGTGGCCTTTCCTGCTTCAAATGGGTCGCTCAGAACGGTGTAGCCGAGGGCAGCGTCTGTGCTGTTGCAGCTGATGCCGATGCGGGCGTCCGCCGCCAGACCCGCGTCCCCGACGGCAAAGGTCTCCCCATCTGCGGTGTTGACCCTCAGATTGCTCGCACCGTTGGCGTTGGTATTTCCGGCGATGACCGCATGGCCGGAGAGAATGGTCTTGCCCCAGGTGGAGTCCACGCCACCCGGACTGTAGCCCTCGGCTGTGTTGCCGGTGATGACGCCGCCATTCAGATAGAAGGTGGCGTCCCCCATCACGCGCACGGCGCTGTCTTGATTGCCTGTGATGGTGCCGCCGTTCATGGTGACGGTCCCGCCGCTGTAAATGATGGCCGCGCCGCCGCTGTTGTGGGCCGCGGAGCCGCCGGTGAGCTGGCCGGAGTTGTCCCCGCTGCTGTCGTTGAGGACGAGATCGCCGGAAACCGCAAACACGCGCTCGCCCTCTTTGGCACGCAGCGTGTGGCCCGCAAGATCGAGCACCAGCGTTTTGTCCGCCCCGACTCCGCCGACGCGCTCCATCTGAATGTCCCGGTTCAGCCGCGCGTAGAGCGTGTCAGTCCCCTGCGCCTGAAGCGCTGCGATCAGCTCTGAAAAGGTGCCGGCGTTGGGATAGCTTTCCCCGTCCGTACCCCACTCAACGGCGGCCGGGAGCGGCTCAATCCGGACATAGTTCGCATCCGTCTGGAACTGATCCAGGGCAATCTGCGCGGCGCTTGCCGCATCCGCGCCGGCGTAGATCACATAGCCGTCGGCATAATGCAGCGCAGGAACCTGTGCAAACGCGCCGGTTTTCTGGCCGACGACGGTGAGTGTGCTGTCGGTGAGCGATACGGCGCTGCTGGCGGGCGCGATGCCTGCCTCACCGCTTTGGATCTGGAGATTGCTGTCGCTGACATGGATCTGCATCGTGCCGCCCTCCAGATCCATACTGTAGATGCCGTAGGCGCTGACTTCCATCTGCACCTCTGCGCCGTTTCTGATCTCCACCTCACCGCCAAACGGCATCATAATGCCCCGGGTGGGGGAGACTGCGGGAATTACATCCGGAAAGGCCTCCGAAGAGGACTGTACCTTTAAGATGCCGCCGTCGACAACGACATCGCCGCCTGCGGAATTCAACAGGCCGTTGTAAGCAGAAAGGACAGCGGTTCCCCGGATGGTGATGGTGCAGTCAGAATCCAGATCATCCTGACCGACTGTGATGGCGCCGTTTCCGGCGCCGGTTGACAGAATGCTGACAGTGCCGTCGATCTCAATCGGCCCACGAAAGGCGTTGAGCCCCGCGGTGCGGCTGGTGACAGTGACATCTGCCTGGTCCAGAATTTCGATGCCGGTGTCGCCATAGAGGGTGTCTGTCGCGGTCACAACGGCCTTGCCGGCGATGCGCAGCACCGCATCTGCCGAGATGCTGCTCTGGACAGAGACCTCTGCATTGTCGGAAATCACAATATTTTCGGCAGAGATGGCGGGCTGGCTGCCAGTGGAGGTGACCGCTGCGTTCTCCTCAATGAGAATAGAGCCGCCGCCATTGTTGCTGATGCCATATGCCGCAGCATGCAAGGTGAGGCTGGCACTGCCCTTGACCACAATGTCGCCCGTTGAATCACGGCGCACCAAAACGCCCTCGGTCGTGCTTGTGATTTCCAAAGAGCCTGTGCCGCTGATGGTCACACCGCCTGCGGTTTGAGCCTGAATTCCGGTGCCCGCATTTTCAATCGAGTTCTCCCCGTCGAGCTCTATGGTAGTGCCGCCCGGCACATACAGGCTGCTCTTCAGGGCTGCGTTTTTCAAATGCAGCGTCTTGGAATCATCTTCAAAATACAGGTTGTAAGCATCTTCGGAGCCTGCGGTCAGAGATCCGGCCGCATCGAGCAGATAGTATGTGTCTGCTACAACCTCCTCTCTCGTACCAAGCCCAAGCAGCGGCAGATCGGGATTCCCATAGTCTGCGGCCAATGCTGCCGCTGGCAGACAGGTTAAAATCAGGCATAGACACAGCAAAGAGGCCATCATCCTTTTTTTCATGTGCTCATTTCCTCCTTTTTCAAAGTCAAATTTATAAAAAACAGGACGCATCTCTTTACACTGCAAGGCTATGCAAAGAGATGCGTCCTGAATTTGCGCAGCAAAAAAAGACAGAATTGTCTGTCTGTCTGTCTGTCTGTCTGTCTGTCTGTCTGTCTGTCTGTCTGTCGTCAGTATATTGCGGGTGTTCATGTGCTGTCAACCCCCCAATGCCACTTTTATACAAAATAATTTTAGCATAAAACAGTCTCGGTGTACAGCCATGAATTGAGTCGCTGTACATTGAAAATATTTTTGACAGACGCCCATGCACATATGGACATCCCCCCTGGCATAAGCTTAGCGTAACAGGGAAAATCCAAACCTGTTATTTTGGATGCCGATGCCGGTGGCACGGCGATCCGGGGCATTTTGACTTTGCGGGATTGGAGCCAGGACGGAGGGCGGCCGATTGGCCGTGTTCCGCTCCGCCTGCAATCCCGCGGGCGGTGTTTGGGGAGTCCCTGTTGTGCTGCGTTGGCAGCACAGCTTGGGAGGTGCCAGTATTGAGGGAGAACATCGAGAAACGAGCCTGCGATTTGGCGGTTTACATCATCGAGAACCAAGCGACTGTGCGGGCGGCGGCGAAGCAGTTCGGCATCAGCAAAAGCACCGTACATAAGGATTTGACCGAGCGGCTGGAGGTCTATAACCGGCCGCTGTATCTTCAGGTAAAAGAAGTTTTAAACCGAAATAAAGCTGAGCGTCATCTGCGCGGCGGGATCGCCACCCGCCGGAAATACAAAGGCGTATGAACAAAAGTAGAGAATGCGTCCACCACCGGTGGACGCATCCTGCTTTTTTTGCATGTTTCACAAAAAATAGGGATTATATTTTGTCGATGAATCGAATTTTAGTTGCTTTTTGTTAAAAAACATCGTAAACTAATAACCGAACTATCAATTTTGCAGGCGCAGTGCACCCGCATTTCTTAGGAGGTAAACACAATGTACGATCGGATTTTTAATTTCTCTGCAGGCCCGTCCATGCTGCCGGTTCCGGTTCTGGAAAAGGCGAGGGACGAAATGCTCAACTGTCAGGGCTCTGGCATGAGCGTCAACGAGATGAGTCATCGATCTAAAGTGTTTGACCAGATTGCCAAGGACGCAGAGGCCCTGGTGCGGGAAGTGCTGGGCGTGCCGGACAACTACAAGGTGCTCTTTATGCAGGGCGGCGCGACGCTGCAGTTTGCCTGTGTGCCGCTGAACCTCATGCGGACCGGCAGGGCCGATTACATCCTCACCGGCAACTTCTCCAAGAAGGCCTATGAGGAGGGCCAGAAATACGGCGAGGCCCGCGTGGCAGGCTCCACCAAGGCGGAGAACTTTGCCCGGATTCCGCGCCAGAGCGAGCTGGATCTGGACACCAACGCCGACTATGTCCACATCTGCTTCAACAACACCATCTTCGGCACCCACTGGGACTACATCCCCGACACCGGCAAGGTGCCCCTGGTGGCCGACATGTCCTCCTGCATCTTCTCTGAGCCGGTGGATGTGTCCAGGTTTGGCCTGATCTATGCCGGCGTGCAGAAGAACCTGGCCCCGTCCGGCATGGCGCTGGTCATCGTCCGCGAGGATCTGCTGCACGACGATGTGCCCAAGTACTGCCCGACCCTGTGCAACTACAAGGTCATCGCTGACAACGATTCCATGTACAACACCCCCAACTGCTGGAGTATCTATATCACCAAGCTGGTGCTGGAGTGGATCAAGGGCCTTGGCGGCCTGGAGGCCATGCACAAGATCAATGCGCGCAAGGCTCAGAAGCTCTACGACTATCTGCAAACCAGCAAGCTGTTCCACAACCCGGTCTCCGAGGAGTCCCGCAGCCTGATGAATGTGGTCTTCCGCTGCGATGACGACGAGCTGAACGCCAAGTTCGCCTCCGACGCCGGCAAGGCCGGCATGTCCAACCTGAAGGGCCACCGCTCCGTGGGCGGCATGCGCGCGTCCATCTACAACGCCATGCCCGAGGAGGGTGTGGACTGCCTGATCGAGTTTATGAAGAAATTCGAGGCAGAGAACGGCTGATACTGTGAATTTCAAAGAGGGCTCCGGCTGTGCCGGGGCCCTCTTTTTGGGTCGGAGCGCCAAAAGGCCCGCGCCGAAGGCGCGGGCCTTTTATGGTGTTCTTACTTCAGGACATCCTGGTTGACAACATTCTCGCGCTTGGGGATCCCGCCCTTGAGCACATCGACGACATTCTGCGCCACCTGCTGTTTGACGCTCACGATGGAGTCCTCGGAATACCAGCCCATGTGGTTGGTGAGGATCAGATTGTCGCGGCCCAGCAGCGGGTTGCCCTTCTCAGGCGGCTCGATCTCGATGGTGTCGATACCGGCTGCACGGATCTCGTGGTTGTCCAGCGCCCAGGCCAGATCGTCCTGATCGACGCAGCCGCCGCGGGCGCAGTTGACCAGAATGGCGGAGTTCTTCATGCGCTTGAAGACCTCTTTGTTGAACATGTGATAGGTCGGGTACTCACTCTCACCCTCTTTGGTCAGCGGGCAGTGGACGGAGATGTAGTCGGCGTTCTCAACGATCTCATCGAAGCGCTTGGCTTTGGCGCCGAAGGCGATGACGCCGACAATCTCATTCTTCATGCTGCGGAACTTCCACTCCTTGCTGTACCAGCCGCCGTTCTGAATGAACTTGGAGTACTGGGGGATGGAGCGGGCCAGCATCAGCATGAGCGTCTGCGCCTGGGCGGAGACCTCGTCGGTGCAGTACTCGTAGACATTGGAGACAATGATGCCCTTCTCGGTGGCGGCCTTCAGGTCGACGCCGTCGATGCCGGTGCCGTAGCGGGAGATGACCTTACAGTTGGTCAGCTGATCCAAAAACTCCTTGGGCATGTTGGGATACTGGGTGATGATCGCGTCTGCGTCCTTTGCAAACTCGATGACCTCCTTGGGATCGCGGGTCTGATGGGTGATGTCCACATCCGCGTCGATCTGGGAGAGGATCTCCAGCTCGGGCGCCATGGTGTCAAACTCCCAGTCTGTTACGACAACTTTAAACTTTGCCATTGGAATTACTCCTTTTGTTTGGAATTCTAAATCTTCTATAGAGTGAGGCCGAGCAAGGATCTTATTTCAGACGATCCAGAACATCCTTGTTGACGACATTCTCGTACTTGGGGGTGCCGCCGGTGAGGACATCGACGACATTCTGTGCCACCTGACGCTTGTCGCTCACGATGGCGCCCCCGGAGTACCCCGCCATGTGGTTGGTGAGGATCAGGTTGTCACGGCCCAGCAGCGGGTTGCCCTTCTCGGGCGGCTCGGACTCGATGACATCGATGCCGGCAGCGCGGATTTCGCCGTTGTCCAGTGCCCAGGCCAGATCCTCCTGGTTGACGCAGCCGCCGCGGGCACAGTTGACCAGGATCGCACTCTTCTTCATGCGCTTGAAGACATCCTTGTTGAACATGTAGTAGGTGGGATACTCGCTCTCGCCCTCCTTGGTCAGCGGGCAGTGCAGGGAGATATAGTCGGAGTTCTCAACCACCTCGTCAAAGCTCTTGGCCTTGACCGTCGGGCCGGCCGCCTCGATGGTGGCGGAGTCCACAAACGGGTCGTAGACCCAGATCTCCTTGGCCAGCGGGATCATCTTCTTGATGAACTCACGGGCGATCTTACCGAAGGCGATGACGCCGACGATCTCGTTCTTCATGCTGCGGAACTTCCACTCCTTGCTGTACCAGCCGCCGTTCTGGATGAACTTGGAGTACTGCGGGATGGAGCGGGCCAGGGCCAGTAGCAGCGTCTGCGCCTGGGCGGAGACCTCATCGGTGCAGTATTCAAAGACATTGGAGACAATAATGCCCTTTTCAGTGGCCTTCTTCAGATCGACGCCGTCGATGCCGGTGCCGTAGCGGGAGATGACCTTGCAGTTGGTCAGCTGGTCGAGGAAATCGGCCGGCATGTTGGGATACTGGGTGATGATCGCGTCTGCGTCCTTTGCAAACTTGATGATCTCCTTGGGATCGCGGGTCTGGTGGTTGGTCTCAATGTCTGCGTCGAGCTGAGAGAGGACCTCCAACTCGTCGTTCAGGTTCTCGTATTCCCAGTCGGTGACAACAATCTTGAATTTCTTGCTCATTTTTTGAACACTCCCTTAACTTTAAATAATGT
Organism: Clostridiales bacterium; assembly: GCA_019421975.1. Lineage (GTDB taxonomy): Bacteria > Bacillota > Clostridia > Oscillospirales > Oscillospiraceae > CAKTFW01. The sequence goes on from JAHZEE010000003.1 coordinate 14,129, forward strand.
ATTGGAAGGCGCTGGAATACCATTCGACATCCGTCGGAGCGTGGTATACCTTAACACCTTAATTTTAAGGTGTGGAGGTAGCGCAGTCAAGCGTTAATTTTTTAACAAAACAACGGAAACCAACCAGAAAAAAAGCAGAAAAATCGTTGAAATTAACCATAAAATCTGTGTATTGTTAAAAACAAAACACTTGACAAAGCAGGAAAAATGAGAAAGAATAGAGGCGTAAAATTCTTGACTTATATTCTGAAGGAAGATCCGTTCGGAGGGAATATGGGGCAGGGACGAATTTGGATATGTTTTAGGAGGAATTGAAAATGGCAGAAGCACCTTGGAAAATGCAGGGCGAGGCCAGCGCAGCGGACCTGGCAAAGGCAAGAGCTTTTGATATCAATGAGATGGAGTGGAAAGACTGGGGCAACGGCGTCCGTTCCGTCGTCTTTAAGCCGGATAAGGCTGTCACCATGCAGTACTGGGAGATGGCTCCCGGCGCAGGCGCCAATCCTCACAACCATCCGGCTGCACAGCTGACCTATGTTCAGGAAGGCTTTATGGATGTCACCATCAACGGTGTCAAGTACGATCTGTGCCCGGGCTGCTTTGCCTACATCCCGTCCAACGCTGTGCACTCCACCTATAACCGTGGCGGCCAGCTGTGCGTGAATGTGGACTTCTTCCTGCCGGAGCGCGACGACCGCGAAGAGAGCGTCGAGCGTCCTGACAAGATCAACCACCACTGCTGGTAAGGAGGAACTGCGGGTGAAATATCCAAAGCTTTTTGAACCGGGCAAGATCGGTCGGCTGGATATTAAAAACCGCGTTGTAGTAACCCCCGCCGGTTTCGCTTGGGGCGATTCCGCCGGAGGCGTTGGTGAGCAGCTCTTCGACTATCTGGAAGAGCGCGCAAAGGGCGGCGCCGGCATTGTGATGCCCGGCGTCGTTCTGGTAGATACCAAGACTGGACGCGGCAATCCGACCGAAGTGGTTCTGGAGAACCATTATCAGTGCATGACCTTTGAGAAGCTCTCCAGAATGATCCATAAATATGATGCCAAGATCTTTATTCAGCTGCATCATCCCGGCGCGACGACAAACGCGACCAACAAGGGCGGTGAGCCCGCCTGGGCTCCGTCCCCTGTCAAGTGCTCCGACGGCTCCATGGCCAAGGAGATGACCCAGGAGGACATCGACTACATCGTAAGCCGGTTTGCCAACACCGCGCGGCTTGCCAAGAAGGCCGGCTGCGACGGCGTGGAGATCCACACAGCCCATGGCTATCTGCTGGGCCAGTTCCTGAGCCCCATCTATAACCACCGGACGGACGGATACGGCGGCAGCCTGGAGAACCGGACCCGCATTGTCCGCGAGGTCTATGCGGCCATCCGCAAGGAGGTCGGGCCCAACTTTGTCGTGGGCATCCGTGTGTCCTCCGATGAGTTCATCGAGGGCGGCAACACCCTGGTTGAGGGTGTGGAGATGGCCAAGATCTGGGACGCGATGGGCGTGGACTATATCAATGTCAACTGCGGCCTGCAGATGACCTCTTTCTACAACCGCGAGCCGCCCTCCTTCAAGCAGGGCTGGAAGCGCAACCTGGCAACCTCTGTCAAGGCGGTCGTCAAGTGCCCGGTGATCGCGGTCAACACCATCAAGAAGCCGGACTTTGCAGAGTCTCTGCTGGAGGACGGCGTCAGCGACTTCGTGGGCCTGACCCGCGGCCACATCGCAGACCCCCGCTGGCTGCAGAAGGTGGCCGAGGGCCGCGAGGACGAGATCCGCATCTGCATCAGCTGCCTCAACTGCATGCACACCGCAGTGCAGGGCATTCAGCCCACCTGTACGGTGAACCCGGCCTTTGGCCGCGAGTATGAGTTCCTGAATATGAAGAAGAACGGCAATGGCCGTCCGGTGGCGGTCATCGGCGGCGGCCCGGCCGGCATGGAGGCCTCCCGCATTCTGGCGGCCCGCGGCTTTAAGGTCACGCTGTTCGAGAAGGAGAAGGAGCTGGGCGGCCAGCTGATCCACGCCGAGATGCCTCCCAACAAGGAGAAGATCTCCTGGCTGCTCGACGGCCTGAGAGCGCAGGTCAAGCACGCCGGTGTGGAGGTTCGCCTGAACACCGAGGCCACGGTGGAAGAGGTCAAAAAGCTCAACCCTGTGGGGGTGTTCGTCTGCTGCGGCTCCAACCAGATTCATCCCAACGCCATTCCGGGCGTGAACGGCGAGAATGTCTACTCCGTGCCGGATGTGCTCATGGGCAAGGTCAAGCTGGAGAACAAGACCGTCGCCATCATTGGCTCCGGTCTGGCCGGCATGGAGACCGGTGTGTTCCTGGGCGAGCGCGGCTGCAAGGTGTTCTTTGTGGAGATGATGCCGACCATCGGCGCAGCTCTGTTTGGCCAGGTGCTGGACGATGTCAAGCGCGAGCTGGCACCGTATGGCGCTGAGTTCTATCCCGGCCACAAGCTGCTGAAGATCAACCCCGATTCCGTCGACGCTGAGACGACTGACGGCAAGCAGGTCAACTTCAAGGCCGACGCTGTGGTACTGGCCATGGGCGTCAGCCCCAAGAAGGATGTGGTCGACACATTCCGTGCCAACTTTGACCGTGTGATCGCCATGGGCGATGCGGTCAAGGGCGCCCGCGCGCTCGAGGCCCTGTCCGACGGCTTTACCAAGGCCTGGGTCTTTGACGCCGACGAGCTCTATTGAGTGGTTTTAAAAAAGGACGATGCTGCGGCATCGTCCTTTTTTTGCCGTCTGTGGTCTGTGCTGCCGGGGCGGGAACAATCTGGCAGCAATTTCGTCTATTTTCAGGCAGCACTGGAAAAGGAATGGTTTGCGTAACAGGGAAATTCGTGGTATGATAAATCCATTCATGACCCAAAACCGACCCGATGCGACAGAACATAGGAGCGATTGCATTGCATACTGAGACAACAAGACGGAAAGTAAAGCTGTTTGGCGGCCGGGGCCACAATGTGCGGAGAAAAAAGAGCACAGCCCGCACGGCCATCAAGACGGTGGTGATCACAATGCTTGTCATGACGGTACTGTATCTGGTGGGCGTCTACTCCGATATTCCACCCATTGCCAGACTGCGGACGATGTATATTGAGACGGCCATGTCCACCATGCGCCACCAGTGGCTGGCCACGGCGTTTTTTCCGCAGAGCGTGATCGACGAGGTCATGGGCCGGATGAGCGAGGCCCAGAAGGAGCAGATCGGTATGGAGAGCAGTTGGGGCAATGGGACCCACGCCTCCAAAGACCCCACGGCGCCGACCGACGATCTGTCCGCCTCCGAGGAGGAACGGGCATTTTATGAGCTGTTCTGGGAGATTGACCGCGACTCCATGCAGGCCTATCTGGACCAGCATCCGGAGGCGCTAGCCGATGGGTGGGAGAACCTGTCCATCAACGAGGCGGGGCTGGACGATGACGGCACCTCCATCCAGACGGTTCAGGGGGAACAGGTGCTGGCCATCGATGTGCCCAACCAGGTGCTGCTGATCCGCGTCAAGGAGATGATGTTCCGGGGCGTGCTGGCAGTGGCCAAAGATCCGTCCAGGCTGTCGCTGCAGGCGGCGGAGAACCTCGGCTCCATCGGGCAGTTTTCCGGCGACATCTGTGAGGACAACAACGGGATACTGGCCATCACCGCCAGCGGCTTTATTGACGAGGGCGGCACCGCGCTGGGCGGCCTGCTGGCGGGCTACGCCATGTGTGACGGCGTGGCGTACGGCACCCACATGGGCTATGGCTACAAGCGCATCGAGCTGCGCGAGGACGACCGGCTCTACATTGTAGACGCCCAGAGCGCCGTGCATGCTGACACCACGGACGCAGCGGAGTTCTGGCCTGCGATGATTATTGACGGAGTGCGGGTGGTCGATGAGAACAGCGGCTGGGATGCGCTCAACCCGCGGGTCAGCATCGGCCAGTCCGACCGGGGGGAGATCCTCATGATGGTGACCGAGGGGCGGCTGGCCACCTCCGTGGGCGCCACGGTGACGGAGTGCGCGGACATTTTGCTGGAGCACGGCTGTATGCAGGCGCTCAACATGGATGGCGGCACCAGCGCCATGATGTACTATGACGGCGAGTATGTCACCCGCTGCTCCAACCAGGCGCTGCCCTACGGCCGCCAGGTGCCGGACGCCTGGGTTTATGCGCGGGCGTCTTGACAAGCGTCTGAGCCCACGATATGATAAAAACAAGATCTGCCCCATCGCCCGGGTGCGGGCGGTGGGGCTTTTGTTTGCAGAAAAGGAAGGAATTGTATGGATAAGAATATTGTGGTAATCAAGGGCGACGGCATCGGCCCGGAGATTGTGACCGAGGCGGTCAAGGTGATGGGGCGCGTGGCCGAGGTCTACGGCCACAGCTTCCACTTTGATGAGGTGGACGCAGGCGGCTGCGCCATCGACAAGTACGGCGAGTGCCTGCCCCAGCAGAGCCTGGACAAGTGCCTGGCGGCCGACAGTGTGCTTCTGGGCGCGGTGGGCGGCCCCAAGTGGGACGGCGTGGACAAGAACAACCGGCCGGAGAAGGCCCTGCTGCGCATCCGCAGCGCCATGGGCCTGTATGCCAACCTGCGGCCGGCCAGGATCTTCCCGCAGCTGGCCGAGGCGTCTCCGCTCAAGGCGGAGATTGTGGCCAAGGGCATCGACTTTGTGGTGGTGCGTGAGCTCATCGGCGGCATCTACTTCGGCGAGCACAGGACCGAGACGGTGGACGGCGAGGAGCGGGCCACCGATCTCATGGCCTACTCGACCCACGAGATCGAGCGGATTGCCCATGTGGCATTCCAGACGGCCCGCAAGCGCGCCGGGCGTGTGATCTCAGTGGAGAAGTCCAATGTGCTCGACTGCTCCCGGCTGTGGAAAAAGGTGCTGGCCCAGGTGGCAGAGCAGTACCCGGATGTGGCCTACGCCACCATGCTGGTGGACAACTGCGCCATGCAGATCGTGAAGGATCCCAGCCAGTTCGATGTGCTGGTCACAGAGAACATGTTCGGCGACATCCTCTCCGACGAGGCCAGCATGATCACCGGCTCCATCGGCATGATCCCGTCGTCGAGCCTGGGCCAGGGCACCAACGGCATGTATGAGCCGATCCACGGCTCCGCGCCGGACATCGCCGGTCAGAACATCGCAAACCCGGTGGGCACCATCCTCTCCGGCGCCATGATGCTCAAGTACTCCTTCGACATGGATCGGGAGTCGGAGGCCATCGAGCGCGCGGTCATGGAGGTTTTGGACGAGGGCTACCGGACCGTGGACATCCTGCAGCCCGGCATGAAGCGGGTCAGCTGCTCTGAGATGGGCGATCTGGTTGCGGGGAAAATCCGATAACAGATGAGAAAAAAGCACCTGCCAGGCGGCAGGTGCTTTTTTGCTGGACCTCAGAGGTGATAAGGCCCGGAAGAAAAGGTTTATTCTAGATTCAATCGCCGGCGCATGAGGTAGTCGGTGATGAAGAAGAATATGAGAGCAAGGCCGGTATACTCTACCACGCTGCGCCAGATGACGCCATAGCTGAGGATCCCGTCGCCAGCTGCGAAGAGAAAGCTGCCCGGGTTGAGCAGATAGAAAATAGAGGCCAGCGTCCCGAGGACGGTCTGAATCACAATGTAGGCGATGACGGCAGCCAGCGTGCGGTGCTTGTTGAACAGCTGGCCGATCATGATGGCGGCGTAGATTTCCAGGATGCTGGAGACACCGGCCATGAGAATCATGACGAAGATAGAGGCAAACATGCCGTACAGAGACTGACCGGTCACCAGGGAGTAATGGGCCGCCTGCTCCTGCAGCGCGGTAAAGCCCATTTGAATCAGGGTGAAGGGGTTGTGGCCGGCGGTGCCCAGCAGAAAGACCGAGATACAGACCACAATGGTGCTGCAGAAGCACCAGAAGATGGCGACGATCAGCTTGCTGAGAATCTGCTGGAATGAACGGGCCGGCAGGGTGTGCATCAGGTAGCCCTCGCCGCCCAGCAGGTTTTTGGCAAACCGGGAGACCACTGCCACAAAGGTCAGCGCAATCACGGCAATGATGATGGCGGAGTAGACAATGACCGAGATGACCGCGACGATCTCCGCCACCTTGGCGTTTGTCTCAATCGGAAGCCACAGGCGCAGCAGGATTGACATGAGAATGAGTGCGATATAGCTGATGAGAAACAGCCGCCCTGTGGAGAACAGCTCATACTTCATAAGTTTTCTTAACATCTGAATACCTCCCGGAAGAGCGCGTCCACACTGGTGCCCTTCTCCTCTCTGATTTCATCCACCGTCTTGTGCAGCACCACCGAGCCGTTGCGCAGAAAGATGACCTCGTCCAGCACTGGCTCAATGTCGGCAATCAGGTGGGTGGAGATGACCACCGAGGCATTCTCGGAGTAGTTGCTGAGGATGGTGTGCAGAATGTAATCGCGTGCCGCGGGGTCCACACCGCCGATGGGCTCGTCGAGCAGATACAGCTGGGCCTGGCGGCTCATGGCCAAGATGAGCTGGACCTTTTCCTTGGTGCCCTTGGACAGGTGCTTGAGCCGCTCGTTCTCTGCAATCTTCAGATCGCGCAGCATTTCCTCTGCCTTGCTGCGGTCGAAGTCCGCATAGAAGTCGGCAAACATGTTCACCAGCTGGCGCACGCTCATCCAGCTTGGCAGATAGTTGGCGTCCGGCAGATAGGAGACCACCTTTTTGGAATCCGGTCCCGGCGCCTTGCCGTTGATCTGGATGGTGCCGGTGGAGGGCACCAGAAGGCCGTTGGCCATTTTGATGAGTGTGGTCTTGCCGCTGCCGTTGGGGCCCAACAGGCCGATGATTTTTCCGCGCCCCACATGGAGCTCCAGTTGGTCGAGCGCCCGCTTGGGCCCATACCATTTGCTCAGGGCGGTACATGTCATTAATTCATCCATGATTTCTACTTTCCTCCATCAATTGAATACAGGCTTCCTCCGTGAAGCCAAGCGCCTGCATCTCCCGCAGAAATGCAATCACTTTGTCCCAGGCCAGCTGACGGCGGGTCGCGGCGATCAGATCGGCGTCCTGCGTGACATAGCGGCCGTTGGTGCGCTGGGTGTTGAGCAATCCCTGCTGCTCCAGCTCCGTCAGGGCCTTTTGCATGGTGTTGGGATTGACCCCAGCCTCCGCGGCCAGCTCCCGGACAGACGGGATTTTTGCCCCTGGTTCGTAGGCGCCGGAGACAATGGCGCGCTGCAGCTTCTCAATCAACTGGGCATACAGCGGCCGGTCCTGATCGAATTCCCATGACATGGCTCCATCTCCTTTCAACTTATTGTACTACTACAGTAATACAATAATACAGTTTTGTCAAGGGGAATTTAAAAAAATATTTGATTGTTTTAAAATCGAAAAAAAGACGCGTGCTGCTCGGCAGCACGCGTCTTGGCTGGTGGAATGGATCAGAGATAGCGGAGCAGATCCTCCACTGCCTTGCGCTTGGGGGTGGCCGGCGTCTCCGCCGGATAGCCCATGGCGACCAGACCGCCCACGATCTGGCCCTCCGGCAGCTGAAGCACCTGGGCGAGCTTATCCTCGTCAAAGATGCCCATGACGACCGAACCGATGCCGCGGTCGTGGGCGGACAGGCACAGGGTCTGGGTGGCGATGCCGGCGTCGAACATCTCCCAGCGGTCCTCCTTGCTGGTGGAAAAAGCGCCATCGCGCTCAAAGCCAGAGCGGCCGTGGACAATGGCGATCACCATGAGCAGGGGGCAGCGGCGGATGGTGTTGGCGTTATACTGGAAGTCCATCACGCACTCAGAGGCGATTTTCTCCTTGAGCGCCGGGTCTTCCACAGCGATATAGCGGACGGGCTGACAGTTTTTCCAGGACGGCGCCATGGCGCTGTCGCCAATGATCTCATTTACAATCTCATGGGGCACGGGACGGTCCTCAAATTTCCGTACACTTCTTCTGGTTCTGATGCAGGTAATGGCATCCATGTAATAAAACCCCTTTCAGTCGTTTGGCAAGTTTTGACGAAGATTCCAATTCGTTTGACTGGTGACAGTATAGCACAAGCGCATAAAAATGCAAGCGGCAGGTGTAAAAATTGGGACAACCATCGCCCGCTTTACTTTCTGCCGCAGCCGGCTTATACTATATATAAAAGACAGAGAGGAGCGGTGCGATGTTTACGGGCTTTTCACCGGAGGCCATCGATTTTCTGTGGGGCATCCGGTTTAACAATGA
>JAHZEE010000003.1:22367-22662 GCA_019421975.1 Clostridiales bacterium
GCGGCCCTCTACAATCCCATGAAGGAGCTGGCCAGGGCGGTTTCAGAGCCGTTTTCTGAGATTCCGGGCATGGTCTGTAAGGTCTCCCGGATCTATCGGGATGCCCGGCGGATCTACAACGGCAGACCCTATAAGGAATCCCTCTGGTTCTGTCTGCGTGAGGACCGCCAGAACTGGGGCGAGCTGCCCAGCTTGTTTTTTGAAATTGCGCCGGAGGGGTACAGCTATGGGTTCCTCATGTGGTCGCCCAAGGCGGAGACCATGCAGGCCTTCCGCACCCGGCTGGAGGACAAGC
>JAHZEE010000030.1 GCA_019421975.1 Clostridiales bacterium
CTGGAAAAGATCCGGGAGCAGATTCAAAATGTGGAGTGAGGAGATGCAGCGATGCAACTGATAAATATTGGATTCGGCAATATGGTTTCTTCCAGCCGCCTGATCACCATTGTGAGCCCGGAATCGGCCCCCATCAAGCGGATTATCCAGGAGGCGCGGGAGCGGGGGATGCTCATTGACGCCACCTATGGCCGCCGGACCCGGGCGGTGATCATCATGGATACGGACCATGTGATCTTGTCGGCAATCCTGCCGGAGACGGTCGCTGGCCGCCTGGCGGACAAGTCCGCGGAGGAGGAGTCGCTGTGACACGCGGAACCTTGCTGGTGCTCTCGGGCCCGTCCGGCGTGGGAAAGAGTACCGCGGTGGCGGCGCTGCAGCGGCTTCGGCCCCAGCTCCGTTTTTCCATCTCCGCCACCACGCGCCCGCCGCGCCCCAGCGAGCGCGACGGCGTGAATTACTACTTTATGGACCGTGATGCGTTTGAGGATCTGATTGCCCTGGGACAGCTGCTGGAGCACGCGGAGTATGTGGGCAATTACTACGGCACGCCCGCGGCCCCCATTGACAAGCTGCTCGATGCCGGGTATGATGTACTTCTCGACATTGAGGTCCAGGGCGCCATGCAGGTGCGGCAGTGCCGCGGCGACACCGCGCCGGAGCTCATTGAAAAGCGGATGCAGACAGCGCACCGGGAATATCAATTTGCAGACCGGTATGACTATATTGTCATCTCCGATCTGGTGGAAAAGACGGCGGAGGAGCTCAACGCGATTCTGACCGCGGAACAGTGCAGGACGCATGTACGCCTGGCACAATTAAAGGAGGATTCATTTTATGTTGTACCCACCAATGGCTGATTTGCTCAAGCATATCAACAGCCGCTATCTTCTGGTCAATGTGGTGGCGCACCGCGCCCGGCAGATTTCCATTGAGGCGGACACCTTCCACATCCCGTTGGAGAAAAAGCCGGTCACCATGGCGATTGAAGAGGTGGCGGAGGGCAAGCTGACCGCCAGCGTCAAAGAGGAATATATGAAGTAAGAATTCAAGCATGCTGCCTGGTTTTCCCGGTGTTGCGGGGAAGCTGGGCATTGTGTGCATTAGGGGGTGCAACTGTGATTGCGCAGATCGCGATCTCGTCTGCCGTGTTTGCCATGGACAAGCCATACGACTATCTGGTGCCGCCCCAGATGCAGGCACAGCTGCAGCCCGGCATGCGGGTGATGGTGCCCTTTGGCCGCGCCAACAGGCACCAGGAGGGCATGGTGCTGGCGCTGGAGGACGCGCAGAAGCTGGGCCTGAAAAGCGTTGCCCAGGTGCTCGATGAGGCGCCGGTTTTAAATGCGGCGTTTCTCCATCTGGCGGCATTTCTGCGGGAGCGGTATTTCTGCACCTTCTATGATGCGGTCCGCGCAATTTTGCCGGCTGGACTCTGGTTTGCCACAAAGCAGACCTATGTGCTGGCAGAGCAGCTGCCGGAGGACTGGCAGGAGCGGGTCTGCCGGCAGCCGCTGGCGGGACCGGTGCTGCAGGCCGTTCTGGAGATGGGCGGAAGGACAGACGAGGCGGCGCTGCGGGCCCGGTTTCCCGATGAGGCGGCGCTGCAGAAGGCGCTGCGTTATCTGTCCGGCAAGAAGCTGCTGCTGGCCCAGTCGGATTTTCTGCACAAGCGCCCGGACAAGACCGAGCAGATGATTGGCCTGGCTGCAGAGGTGGAGGAGGCCCTGGACTATGCCGCCAGCCGGCGGAAGTCCGCGCCGCTGCAGGCGGCGGTTTTGGAGCTGCTGTGTACCATCGGCCGGGGCTGCATGAAGGAGATCTGCTATTTTACCGGGGCCTCGGCCGCCACCGTCCGCCGCCTGGTGGAGCTGGGATATCTGCAGGAGCAGACCGAGGTGGTGCTGCGCCGGCCGGAGATCCGGACCGATCAGACGCCGCGGACATTTGTGCTGAGTGCAGAGCAGCAGCTGGCCTACCAGGGCCTGCGGGCGCAGATGCAGCGGGAAAAGCCGGGCACGGCGCTGCTGTATGGCGTGACCGGCAGCGGCAAGACGGCGGTCTATCTCAAGCTGATTGCCGACTGCATGGCGGAGGGAAAGTCGGCCCTGCTGCTGGTGCCGGAGATTGCGCTGACACCGCAGCTGCTGAGCCTGTTTACTGCCCAGTTCGGCGATCTGGTGGCGGTGCTGCACAGCAGCCTGCGGGTTGGTGAACGGTATGACGAGTGGAAGCGGGTGCGCGACGGAGCGGCCCGTCTGGTCATTGGAACCCGCTCGGCGGTGTTTGCTCCGGCGCGGGACCTGGGGCTCATTCTGCTCGACGAGGAGCAGGAGCACACCTACAAGTCGGAAAATACGCCCAGATATCACGCCCGGGAGGTCGCAATCTATCGCGGCGTGCAGGCGGGGGCGCTGGTGGTGCTGGGGTCGGCCACGCCGTCCATTGAGACGATGTACCGCGCCAAGACAGGTCTCTACAGCTGCTATACCATGCAGCGGCGCTACAACGGCAGAGCGCTGCCGCGGGTGCAGATCACAGATCTCAAAGAGGAGATCCGCCAGGGCAACGGCACCGCGCTGGGCCGGCCGCTCCGGCGCGCGATGGAGCGCAATTTTGAGACAGGCCACCAGACGATTTTATTTCTCAACCGCCGTGGCAGCAGCCGGTTTGTGGTGTGTGTCGACTGCGGTCATGTGCCCCAGTGTCCCAGGTGCAGTGTCAGTTTGAGCTACCATGCGGCCAACCGGCGCATCATGTGCCACTACTGCAACCACTCCGAGCCGCTGCCGCCCAGATGCCCGGTCTGCGGCGGCCCGCTCAAGCAGGTGGGGGCAGGCACCCAGCGGGTGCAGGAGGAGCTGCACCAGATCTGGCCGGAGGTCGAGACCCTGCGCATGGATGCCGATACGGTCTCTGCGGCCCATCCCCATGAGCAGATTCTGCGCCGGTTCCAGCAGGAGCGGATCCCGGTCCTGATCGGCACGCAGATGGTGGCCAAGGGGCTGGACTTTGAGGCCGTCACGCTGGTGGGCGTGCTCGACGCGGATCAGTCGCTGTATGTCAGCCACTTCCGCGCCGCCGAGACCACCTTTTCCATGCTGGCACAGGTCATCGGCCGCGCCGGCCGCGGGCAGGCGGAGGGGATGGCGGTGATTCAGACCATGACGCCGGAGCACCCGGTGATTCAGCTGGCTGCCGCACAGGACTACGCGGCGTTCTATGAGATGGAGATTCAGCTGCGCCGGCTGCGCGGCTGTCCGCCCTTTGCAGATGAGATCATGATCACCTTCCACGGCGAGGCGGAGCAGACGGTGATCGAGAGTGCAGTTCGGTTCCGGCAGCGTCTGGAGCGGCAGCTGCGCACAGAGGCCTACCGCCAGGAGCGGGTGCAGCTTCTGGGCCCCGCGCCGGCCCCCATTGTGCGGGTCAACAACCGCTACCGCCACCGGCTGACCCTGAACTGCAAAAACACCAGGCCGCTGCGGGAGCTTCTGGCCTATCTGATCCGGGAATTTACCAGAGATCGAAAAAATCGGGGCGTATCGGCCTATGCCGATGTCAACGCCTATGAATAAACGGAGGAATCAACGATGGCACTTCGCAATATTTTGACGGACGAGGATCCGACGCTGTACAAGGTGTCGCGTCCGGTGAAGGACTTTAACGAGCGGCTTCACATCCTGCTGGACGATATGCGGCAGACGCTGGTCCAGGCCAATGGCGCCGGTCTTGCCGCACCGCAGGTGGGGGTGCTGCGCCGGGCCGTGCTGGTGGACAACGGCGAGCAGATTTTGGAGCTGATCAACCCTGAGATCCTGGAGCAGTCCGGCGAACAGTACGGCCTGGAGGGCTGTCTGTCTGTGCCGGGAAAATACGGCTATGTGCGCCGACCGAACTTTGTAAAGGTGCGGGCGCAGGACCGGTTTGGGAACTGGTTTGAAGTCGAGGGCGAGGAGCTGACCGCCCGGGCATTTTGCCACGAGATCGAACATCTGGACGGCCACCTCTACACGGAGAAGGTCGACCACTTCCTGACCGACGAAGAGCTGGAAGAACTGGCCGAAGAGGATTGAGCCATGCGGATTGTCTATATGGGTACGCCCATGATTGCCGTCACCTGCCTGGACCGGCTGGTGCAGGACGGACATGAGATTGTGGGCGTCTATACAAAGCCGGACACCCCGAAGAACCGGGGGATGAAGATGACCTGCTCCGAGGTCAAGACCTACGCCCTGGCGCACGGCCTGCCGGTCTACCAGCCCCAGAGCTTCAGGGACGACGCGGTTGTGCAGACCCTCCAGGCGCTGCAGCCGGAGCTGATTGTGGCGGTGGCCTATGGAAAGATCCTGCCCCAGCGGGTCCTGGAGATTCCCCCCCACGGCTGTGTCAACATCCACGCCAGCATTCTGCCCCAGCTGCGCGGCGCGGCGCCCATCCAGTGGGCCGTGCTGAACGGGCTGGACGAGACGGGCGTGACCGCGATGTTTATGTCGGCCGGGATGGACGAGGGGGATCTGATTGCGGTGAAAAAGACGGCCATTGCGCCGGATGAGACCTCGGAGCAGCTGACAGGGCGGCTGGCGGAGCTGGGGGCGGAGCTGCTCTCGGAGACGGTGCGCGCCATTGCGGCGGGCACCGTGCAGGCCGTGAAGCAGGACGGCGCAAAGGCGACCTATGCGCCGATGCTCACCAAGGCGCTGTCCCCCATCGACTGGGCGAAGACCCGGCGTCAGATTCAAGATCAGGTCCGGGGGCTCATCCCCTGGCCGGTGGCGACGGCGGAGCTGGCAGGTAAGCGGTTTAAGATTTTTGCCGTGGAGCCGGTGGAGCATGAGCCGGCCGGCCGGCCCGGTACCCTGCTGGCGCTGGACAAGCGGGGGCTGGTCGTCTGCTGCGCAGACGGAGCGCTGCGCGTGACGGAGCTGCAGGCAGAGGGCGGAAAGCGGATGTGCGCACCGGACTACTTCCGGGGCCATCCCATTGAGATCGGATCGGAGCAAGGGGTATGACAGCAAGACAGACGGCGCTGGCCGCGCTGATTGCCTGCCGCAAGCAGGGGGCCTGGTCGGACGGCATTCTAAAAGAATATCTGGCCCGCGACGCGCTGGACCGGCGCGATGCGGCTCTGGCCAGCCGGCTTTGCTACGGTGTGCTGCAGAACCGGATGCTGCTGGACCACTATTTGAAGCAGGTTCTGACCGGAAGGATCAAGGATCTGCAGCCGGTGGTGCTGGATATTCTGCGGCTGGGCGCATACCAGATGCTGCTGCTCGACAAGATTCCGGCCTCTGCAGCGGTCAATGAGTCGGTCAACCTCTGCAAGAAATATGCCAATCACCGGGCGGCCAGCCTGGTAAACGGCGTGCTGCGCACCCTGGATCGGGAAAAGAACCGGCTGAAGCCGCCGGAGGATCTGCCCACAAAGTATTCCCACCCGGCGCATCTGGTGGCGCTGATGGAGGCGTCTGTGGGGCAGGCACAGCTGGAAGCGGTGCTGAAGGCAGACAACGAGACGCCCCAGACCGCCGTCCAGATCAATATTCTCAGAGCCAGGACGGCGGAGATCCAGGCACAGCTGCAGGCGGGCGGCGCAGAGGTGTGCCAGCACCCCTGGATGCCGGACTGCCTGCTGGTCTCCGGCGCCGGCAGTGTGGAGCTGCTCGCGCCGTTTCAGCAGGGGGAATGCTATGTGCAGGACCCGGCGGCGCGGCTGGCCGCAGAGGCAGCGGGGATCCTGCCCGGCATGACGGTGCTGGACGCCTGTGCCGCGCCTGGCGGCAAGAGCTTTGTGGCCGCCATTGGGATGCGAAATGAGGGCAGTATTTTCTCCTGTGACCTGCACCCTCACAAGATTGACCTTCTGACGCGCGGCGCCGCCCGTCTGGGACTCACCTGCATCCACCCGGTGCAGCAGGACGCCACGGCCTATCGGGCCGACTGGGAGGGGCGGATGGACGCTGTGCTGGCCGATGTGCCGTGCTCCGGCCTGGGAATCATCCGGAAAAAGCCGGATATCCGGTATGAAAACCTGCTGGATCTGCAGCAGCTGCCCCAGCTGCAGCTGCAGATTTTGCAGAATGTGGCCCGCTATGTGCGGCCGGGCGGGGTGCTGCTCTACAGCACCTGCACCATTCTGCACCGGGAGAATGAGGAGGTTGTCCGGGCCTTTTTGTGGGGCAACGACGCCTTTGCCCTTGAGCCCATGTCTCTGCCGGTGGGCGGAGAGAATGCGGGTATGCTGACGCTGCTTCCGGGGCAGTATGATACCGATGGCTTTTTCATCTGTAAGATGCGGAGGCGCACATGAGACAGGATCTGAAATCCATGACGCTGCCCGAGCTGCAGGCGCTGTTCCAGCAGTGGGACGAGCCGGGCTTCCGGGCCAAGCAGGTCTACACCTGGATGCACCGCGGTGTCAGCGCGTTTGAGCAGATGACAAACCTGCCGAAGGCCCTGCGGCAGCGTCTGAGCGAGCAGTGCAGCCTGTCGGCGCCGGAGGTGGAGCGCAAGCAGTGCTCCAGGCAGGACGGCACCATCAAATATCTCTGGCGGCTGCAGGACGGAAACTGCGTGGAGACGGTGCTCATGCGCTATCACCACGGCAACACGGTCTGCATCTCCTCTCAGGTGGGCTGCCGCATGGGATGTCAGTTCTGCGCCAGCACACTGGGCGGGCTGGTGCGGAACCTCACGCCGGCGGAGATGCTTGACCAGGTGCTCTTTACCCAGGTGGATTCAGGCCTTCCCATCTCCAATATTGTGCTGATGGGTATTGGAGAGCCCCTGGACAACTTTGACAATGTGCTGCGGTTTTTGGAGCTGGTCAACAGCCCGGACGGCATGCACATCGGCATGCGCCATATCAGCCTGTCCACCTGCGGCCTGGTAGAAAAAATTGACAAGTTAGCTGAATATCGGTTACAATTGACTCTATCGGTATCCCTACATGCGCCGGATGATGAGACGCGGGCCGCGATGATGCCCGTCGATCGGGCCTGGCCTGTGGACGAGCTGCTGGCGGCCTGCGCGCGCTATTTTGACAAGACCGGCCGCCGGGTGTCCTTTGAGTACGCCATGGTGTCCGGCGTCAACGACACAGAGCGGCACGCCGCGCTGCTCTCGGCCAAGCTGCGGGGGACCGGAAGCCATGTCAATCTGATTCCGCTCAACCATGTAGAGGAGCGCAGCTACGCGCCCAGCTCCCACAGTGCGGTGGCGCGGTTTCAAAAGCAGCTGGAGGCTGCAGGCCTCACCGTGACGGTGCGGCGCAGCCTCGGCGGAGACATTGATGCATCCTGCGGCCAGCTGCGCCGCAAGCAGATGCTGGAAACAGCAGAGCCATAAGGAGGCGAATGGATGGAGGCCTGGGGACTCACAGATCCCGGCAAGGTCCGGGAGCAGAATCAGGATTCCTACGATATTGTGCAGATGGACGACGGGGTACTGCTCTGTATTGTCTGCGACGGTATGGGCGGCGCCAAATCCGGCAACATTGCCAGCAGTCTGGCCTGTGAGGTGTTTGTCAACGAGATCCAGCGCGTCTACCGGCACGGCAGCGGTGAGGAGGCTGTAAAGCAGGCGCTGCTGGCCGCAGCCAGCCTTGCCAACACCACGGTGTTTGAGCAGTCCAAGCTGGGGCCGGATTTTGACGGTATGGGCACCACCTTGGTGGCGGCGATGGTCTGGCCGGAGTACACCCTGGTTGCCAACATCGGAGACAGCCGTGCGTATCATCTGAATGTGGACGGGATCCACAGGATCACAACGGACCACTCCGTGGTGGAGGATATGGTGCGGCGGGGGGAGCTCACACCCCAGCAGGCGCGGGTTCATCCGCGGAAAAACCTGATCACCCGCGCTGTGGGCACGGAATCCAAGGTGAAATGCGATCTGTTCCGCCAGGACCTGGCAGCGGGGGACTACCTGCTGCTCTGTTCCGACGGACTGTCCAATGTGGTGATGGAGCAGGAGATGCTCTTTGAGGTCGTACATGGCGTCGAGCGTGACAGCTGCTGCCAGCGGCTGCTTACCATTGCAAACAATGCCGGCGCTCCAGACAATGTGACCATGATTCTCGTGGCAGTCTGAGCCTGTGCGTTTCGATATAACGGCACGCCGCCGGCCGCAACCGGGCGGAACCGATTCTTCGGTCAGGAGCTTCTTATGGACAAATACATAGGTAAACTGCTTGACAATCGATATGAAATTCTGGAGGTCATTGGCACAGGCGGAATGGCAGTCGTCTACAAGGCGCGCTGCCACCGGCTGAACCGGCTGGTGGCCATCAAGATCCTCAAAGAGGATACCACCCAGGATGAGGAGCTGAGCCGCCGCTTCCATGCGGAGTCGCAGGCGGTTGCCATGCTCTCGCACCCCAACATTGTCAGTGTGTTCGATGTCTCCAAGTCCTCTGACGCGGACTACATCGTCATGGAGCTGATTGACGGGTTGACACTCAAGCAGTATATGCAGCAGAAGGGCGTGCTCAATTGGCGGGAGGCGCTGCATTTCGCCATTCAGATCGCCAAGGCGCTGGAGCATGCCCACAGCCGCGGCATTGTCCACCGGGACATTAAGCCGCACAACATTATGGTGCTCAAAGACGGCAGTGTCAAAGTTGCAGACTTTGGGATTGCCAGAATCACGACTTCCAGCAATACGCTGACCCGCGAGGCGCTGGGCTCTGTGCACTATATCTCCCCGGAGCAGGCCAAGGGCGGCCGGGTGGACGAGCGGACGGACATCTATTCTCTGGGCGTGGTGCTCTACGAGATGCTGACCGGCCGGACGCCGTTCGACGGTGAATCGCCGGTCTCCATCGCCATTCAGCACATCAGCGAGCGGCCGCCGCTGCCCTCTGCGCTCAACCCGGAGATCCCCAAGGGGCTGGAGCAGATCACCATGCACGCAATGTGCCCGGATTTGGAGAACCGGTACGCGTCGGCCACGGAGCTGTTGGACGATCTGGAGGAATTCCGAAAGAATCCGGAGGTTCAATTTGCATTTCACGGTGCGGAGTCCCGGCTGCGGATCCCGTCGGCCCAGTCAGAGCCGCCCAAGCCGCAGCTCAAGCAGACCCGCCGCCAGGCATCGGCGGACCGGCCCGACCAGCCGGCTGCGCCGCGCAAAAAGACCGCAATTCAAAAACCGGCTGTGATTATCATTGTGGGCGTTTTGCTGGCAGTGGTTCTCATCAGCTATTTCCTCTACAGCTATCTGCTGCGCGATCTGTTTTCCGGCCCGGCAGATGTCAAGGTCCCGAATCTGGTGGGGATGGCCTATGATGAGATTGACCCGGCAGACTACCCGGACTTTGTGCTGGAAAAGGGGGAGTCGCGGTATGACGATACGGCCCCGGCCGGCGAGGTGATTGAACAGAATCCCAAGGCCGACAAGACCGTAAAGGCCAGCGCCACAATCACTTTGACCCTCAGTCTGGGCAGCGAGGAGAAGACCATGCCAAACCTGGTCAACACCTCGCTCACCTCGGCACAGAGAATGCTCGAAGAGCTGGATCTGGGACTCAATGTGAAGGTGGAGTATGAGCCGAATGAGGTCTATGTAGAGGGACAGGTCATCCGGACCTCGCCGCTGTATGGAGATCCCCTGGAAAAAGGCGAGACGGTGACGCTGACCGTCTGCGAGGCGGTGACAGAGACGCTGATTCCGGTGCCGGAGCTGGAGGGATTGGATATCCAGGTTGCGCTGGACAGCCTCACGGCCTTGGGACTGAGCAACGGGGCCATCCGCTATGTGGACAGCGATCTGCCCGCCGGAACTGTGACTTATCAGTCCATTGAGCAGGGCCAGGAGGTCAAGGCGGGCACCGTGATCAATCTGCAGGTCTCTCTGGGGCCAAAGGAGGAGCCGGAGGTCCCGGACAGTGAAGTCCCGCCGGAGGTGACCGGGCCCACCGATGAGCAGCCAGAGGACGACAATACCAAGCTGGTGACCGTCAAGCTGCCGGAGGGCGATGGCACCATCACCGTGACGCTGCTGCTCGATGGAATCCAGTACGGCGAGGACTTCACCGTGGCGCTGGGAAAGCCGTCGATTCAGGTCCAGGTCAAGGGCAGCGGCACCCAGGTGTTGGATATCTATTTTGACGGGGTACTGGCACAATCGGAAGTACTGGAGTTTGCCTGATGGATTCAGAAGGGTTGATTGTAAAGGCCCTGAGCGGGTTTTATGAGGTGCAGACCGCGCAGAA
The DNA here is from genome assembly GCA_019421975.1 of Clostridiales bacterium. Classification (GTDB taxonomy): domain Bacteria; phylum Bacillota; class Clostridia; order Oscillospirales; family Oscillospiraceae; genus CAKTFW01. The sequence goes on from JAHZEE010000030.1 coordinate 10,214, forward strand.
GGTGGAGCGCTGCCGGGCGCGGGGGCTGTTTCGCAAAGAGGGAATCACGCCGCTGGTGGGAGACCGGGTGCGGATCGCGCAGGGGCTGGTGACCGAGATCCTGCCCCGGAAAAACAGCTTTTTGCGGCCGCCGGTCAGCAATCTGGATCTGCTGGTCGTGGTGGCGGCCGATGCGATCCCCGTGACGGAGCCGTTTCTCATTGACCGGGTGATTGCAATTGCGGCCAATCAGGGCGTGCCCACGCTGCTGGTGGTCAACAAGACCGATCTGACCGAGGGCGACCGGCTGGTCAGCATCTATGAGAAGGCGAAAATTCCTGTGATTGCGACCAGCGCGGCCACGGGCGCCGGCATTGAGGCGCTGCGGCAGGCCATCGCGGGCAAGATCTGCGCCTTCACGGGCAATTCGGGCGTTGGAAAAAGCAGCATCCTCAATGCGCTGGAGCCGGACTTCCAGCTGCAGGTGGGTGAGATCTCCCAGAAGCTGGGGCGGGGCAGACACACCACAAGGCATGTGGAGCTGCACCCGCTGGCCTGCGGCGCCATGGTGGCCGATACGCCGGGGTTCTCCTCCTTCGACACGGAGCGGATGGATTTGGTGCTGAAGGAGAACCTGCAGTACGCGTTTTCAGACTTTGCACCCTATCTCGGCCAGTGCCAGTTTCACGACTGCACCCATTTAAACGAGCCGGGCTGCCGGATCCGGCAGGCCCTGGCCGCAGGAGAGATTGCACCGAGCCGTTATCAGAGCTATGTGCAGCTGTATGAAAAAGCAAAGGAGATTCATCAATGGGAGCGGAAGAGGTAATCCTGTTTGGTTCCGCGCCCTGTGACGACTGGTCATTTCTGGCCCCGCTGCGAACTGCATACCAGGCTGTGATCTGTGCAGACGGGGGCGTGGAGGCCGCGCGCCGCGCTGGTTTTTCTCCCACCGCCTATGTGGGCGACGGGGACTCGGGCGGTGTTCCGCCCCAGGGCGTGCCGCAGGTGCTGCTGCCCCGCGTCAAGGATGTCACCGATCTGGAGCAGGCGCTGCACTATGCACTGGAGCAGGGCTATCGGCATATTGTAATGACAGGCTGCACAGGGGGCCGCCAGGACCACCACCTGGCCAACCTGATGCTGCTGGAGTGGGCCACGCGCCAGGGCGCGGAGATCCGAATTCTGGATCCGAAGCATGAGATCCGCTGCCTGATTGGGCCTGTCAGCCTGGAGGTGAATGGCAGCGGCTACCGGTATTTTGGCCTGATTCCGCTCGATCGGCAGGTCACAGGCGTCAGCCTGGAGCACGCCAGGTATCCGCTGCAGGACGCCACCTTGCGGCGCGG
>JAHZEE010000031.1:0-3446 GCA_019421975.1 Clostridiales bacterium
TGATCCTGGGTCATGCCCGGCGCCTGGCAGACCCGGAGAATATACATATACTGGCTGCTGTTCAGTCCCAACTTCGCCAGATGCCGATCCAAATACATCTTGGTGTGTCGGTCCGCCACGGACAGCCAGCGGATATACTGTATCACGCCCATCCCCCCTCAAAAAACGACAGGCTCTATTATAACATATCTCTTTGCGTGCGCAAGTACTTTTTAAAAAAAGAGAGGTTTCCACCTCTCCTCAAGCTTCCACACCCCCAAAAAGGCTCCCCCTTGAGGGGGAGCTGGCGGCGGAGCCGACTGAGAGGGGGGAATTTCACCCCATCACACCCATGCTTCCATCTGTCGAATCACTACTGCGACAAAGCGCAGTATGGGGCGGGCACATCATTTTGGGCGCCTGCTTTTTTGACTGCCATCCACCTCTCAGTCGGCTCCGCCGACAGCTCCCCTCAAGGGGAGCCTTCCCGGCGCTGTATCGGAGCGGCGGATGTATATTTTCAGTTCTCAAACAGGCCGTTCTGTGGTAGAATCAGACCGTGGCAGTCTGCCAATTAGAAAGGAGCATTCACTTGCTGCAACTTACACTGGGTCTGCTGCTCCCGTTTTTGGGCACAACCCTGGGGGCAGCCTGCGTCTTTTTTGTCAGGCATCAGCTGCACCCCTCTGTACAGAAGCTTCTGCTGGGCTTTGCCTCTGGCGTCATGGTCGCCGCGTCCGTGTGGTCGCTGCTGATTCCCGCGATGGACGCCTCTGACCAGCTGGGGAGATGGGCGTTTTTGCCCGCGGCCATCGGCCTGGCGGGCGGTATTTTGTTTCTGCTGGCCATGGACCGGCTCATCCCCCACCTGCATCTGGGCAGCCAGGAGCCGGAGGGCGTCCGGGCCCACCTGAGCCGCACGGCCATGCTGGTGCTGGCCGTCACGCTGCACAATCTGCCAGAGGGCATGGCCGTGGGCGTGGTCTTTGCCGGCATGCTCTCCGGCGGCACAGAGATCACCTTTGCCGCAGCGCTGGCGCTGTCCATCGGCATCGCCATCCAGAACTTTCCGGAGGGCGCCATCATCTCGCTGCCGCTCAAGGCCGGGGGCGTGGGAAAGCCCCGCGCGTTCCTCTACGGCCTGCTCTCCGGCGTGGTCGAGCCGATTGGCGCAGTGCTGGCCATTCTGCTGGCCCGCCAGATCACCCCCGCCATGCCGTATCTGCTGGCCTTCACGGCCGGCGCCATGCTCTATGTGGTGGTGGAGGAGCTGATCCCGGAGGCCAGCGAGGGCAGCCACAGCAATCTGGGCACGCTGGGCTTCGGCGGCGGGTTCATCCTGATGATGATTCTCGATGTGGCGCTGGGGTAGAGGGCCCTTTACCGTCCACACTTTTTGTGGTACACTGATCTAAAAGAAGTCGCTCAATCAGGAGGGTATTTCCATGGCTGTCTGTCCATCCTGCCGCGGCCAGGTGCCGCCGCGGGCCAAATTCTGCCCCCACTGCGGCGCACCGGTCCGGCGGCCGTTTCCGCTGGCAAAGCTGCTGATCGCCGTTGCGCTGTTTGCGCTTCTGGCGGCAGGCGCGCTGATCTGGGGTATCTGGTCCGGCCGCGTCAGCTATGCGGAGAATCCGAGAAACAACACCCAGCCGCCCGTGTCGGGCGAGCCAGCCCCCTGGGACTACGGGCGGGGCAGCTACAGTCCACTGTGATGGGGGAGGTAAACCTATGAAAAAGAGGCTTTTGTGCCTGCTGTTACTGCTGGCAGCGCTGACCGGCTGCAGCAGCAGCCAAATGGTGGTACCCGGACAGACGGATGATCTGCCCAAGCCGCCGGCAGCTGTGACGCCGCCGGGCGACGAGACTGCGGAGACGCCGGAGGCCGGCGAGGGGCTGCCCACAGAGGGCGGCGACTCCCGCGCCCAGCAGATTTTAAAGACCATGACGACAGAGCAGAAGATCTATCAGCTCTTCTGCATCACGCCGGAGGCGCTCACGGGCGTGGGCACCGCGGTGCAGGCCGGCCAGACCACCCAGCAGGCGCTGGCGCAGTACCCTGTGGGCGGGCTGATCTACTTTGCCAAGAACATCCAGACCCCTGAGCAGCTCACCCAGATGCTGCAGAACACCCAGTCCTACTCTGAGCTGGGGCTGTTTCTGGCGGTGGACGAGGAGGGCGGCACCGTCTCCCGCGTGGCCTCCAACGACCAGATGGGCGCCACCCAGTTTCCGCCCATGGGCCAGATCGGCGCCACGGGCGAGACGGAGCAGGCCTATCAGGTGGGATACACCATCGGTCAGGAGCTGCGGGCGCTGGGCTTCAACCTGGACTTTGCGCCGGTGGCCGATGTGAACTCCAACCCCCAGAATCCCGTCATCGGCACGCGGGCCTTCAGCTCGGACGCCGCCGTTGCCTCCCAGATGGTGGCCGCGGCGGTCCAGGGCTTCACGGACGGAGGCGTGCTGTGCTGTCTCAAGCATTTCCCCGGCCATGGCGACACGGCCACCGACTCCCATCTGGGCTACGCCCAGACAGACAAGACCCTGGAGCAGATGGAGCAGCTGGAATTTCTTCCCTTCGTCTCCGGCATCGACGCCGGCGCGCCCCTGGTCATGGTGGGCCACATCACCGCGCCCAATGTGACCGACGACGGTCTGCCCGCGTCTCTGTCCCATGAGATCATCACCGGCATTCTCCGCCAGCAGCTGGGCTTTCAGGGCGTCGTCACCACGGACGCACTCAACATGGGCGCCATCACCCAGGCCTACACCTCCGGTGAGGCGGCGGTGGCCGCGCTCCAGGCGGGGGTTGACCTGCTGCTCATGCCGGACGACTTCCACGCGGCCTACGACGGCGTGCTGGCCGCCGTGCAGGACGGCACCCTCTCCCAGGCGCGCATCGACGAGAGCGTGCTGCGGATTTTAAACGCCAAGCTGGATGCCGGCATCATTTCATAGAGCAGGAGAGCACATGAATCAAGAAGAGCTTGCCGCCTGGGCGCCGCTGCTCCAGGCGGAATTTCAATCGCCCGATTGGGCACATCTGAGCGGGGCGGTGGACGCGGCCTATGCGGCAGAAACGGTCTATCCGCCCCGCCCGGCGCTGTTCCGCGCCCTGCGCCTGACCCCGCCCACGGCGGTGCGGGCGGTCATTTTGGGCCAGGATCCGTACCACACGCCGGGCATGGCCGACGGGCTGGCCTTTTCCGTGCCGGAGGGCGCGAAGCCGCCGCCGTCGCTGCGGAACATCTGCCGGGAGCTGCAGGACGATCTGGGGCTGGAGGCCGGACCGGCATTCAGCAGTCTGGCCGGCTGGGCCAGCCAGGGCGTGCTGCTGCTCAACACGGTGCTCACCGTGCCCGCCGGCCGGGCCAACGCCCACCGGGATCTGGGCTGGCAGCACTTCACCGACGCCGTGATCTCCGCCTGCGGCACGCTTCCGCAGCCGGTGGCGTTCGTCCTCT
>JAHZEE010000031.1:3456-11407 GCA_019421975.1 Clostridiales bacterium
GGGGGCTCCCAGGCCCAGAAAAAGGCGCCGCTGTGCCGGTCGGATGCCGGACCGCGGCTCATTTTGCAGGCCGCCCATCCGAGTCCTCTGTCGAGCTTCCGGGGCTTTTTCGGAAGCCGGCCCTTCTCCCAGATCAACCGGTTTTTGACGGAGTGCGGGCAGAGGCCCATCGACTGGGCTTGCACGGGTGGGGGCGTTTGACACCTCTCAGTCACGGCTCCGCCGTGCCAGCTCCCCTCAAGGGGAGCCTATTTGGTGCAGAGCAGTTGGCAAAGGCTCCCCTTGAGGGGAGCTGGCGGCGAAGCCGACTGAGAGGTGATCCCGTGTATTCAACCTAAAAGGAGGTTTCCCATGGAGGAAACACAGATCAAACAAAAACCCATTTTGCGGGGGGAGCTGGCGCTGCTGGTGGTCATCACCATCAACAGCCTAGGCGTGGTGCTGATGCTCCACTCCGGCTCCGGCATCTCCACCATCTCCAGCGTCCCCTATGTGATTTCAGAGGTGCTCCCGTTTCTCTCCCTTGGCACCTGGACCTATCTCTTTCAGGGTCTTTTGATCCTCAGCCTGATGATCCTGCGCAGGCGCTTTGTGTTCTCATATCTGCTCTGCTTTGTGGTTGGGTTCTTTTTCGGCCTGCTGGTGGACGCCCACGAGCTGTGGGTACTGCCCCTACCCCAGACCATTCCGCTGCGCATCGTCTATTTTGTCGTGGGCTACGCCATCATTGCCGTCGGCATCGCCCTGTCCAACCGCTGCAAAATGCCCATCATCCCCACGGACCTGTTCCCGCGGGAGCTGGCGGACATCACGAAGATCCCCTATGCCAGAATCAAGATCACCTTTGACCTCTCCTGCCTGGCCTTTACGGCTCTGCTGGGACTTGTATTTCTGCACCACCTGGCGGGGCTCGGCATCGGCACCGTGCTCGCGGCGCTCACCACCGGCAAGGTGGTGGGATGGATCAACCAATGGATGGATCGGCACTGGGACTTCACCTCGTTTCTGGAACTGAAAAAGGAGGCTGTGGATTGATCCACAGCCTCCTTTTGAACTATAGCCGTCTGAGTCCCTTGGGATAGTGATTTTTGAGCTGGCTGCCGTCGCCCTTGGCCCAGCCGATGGAGAGGCCGTCTGCCGTCACCAGCGTCCAGCCCCTCTGGCCGCCCGGCACCGCCTCGCCGCGCAGATATGCGGCAATCTCCGGACTGTCCCAGGCAAACGCCGCAGTCTGCGGCGCCGTTTTGCAAAACAGCGCCAGCGCGTGGGCAGGCAAAAACCGGTCCTTCCGGACCTCTCCCAGCTCCAGCCCCGGCCGCAGCACCCTGAGCCCCGCCAGATCGGGCAGCGCCGCGGGCGCCCAGTACCACTGGCCTGCAAACAGAAGCGGCATTCCCTCCGGCAGCGGCGGAAGCGGCTTTAAAAATTCTTCCACAGCCTGTGGAAGCTTCTGTGATTTCTGCTGCGGCGCCCATGCGCCTGCATCCTCGCCCCGGCGGCGCAGCACGGCGGCAAAGTGCCCCTCGCCTGGCAGCCGGTGGGGCCAGAGGCGGAAGGTTTGCTCCAGGCCCGGCGCGGGATCGGCGACCCAGTCCGGCCGGCCGGGGGAGAACCAGGGTGCGGGTACTTCCTCCACGGCAAAGTCCGGATGGGCCTTTAAAAACTGCGAGATGACGCCCTCATTTTCCTCCGGCGAGAAGGTACAGGTGGAGTAGACCAGCCGGCCGCCCGGCCGCAGCATCCGGGCGGCAGATGCGAGGATCTCCTGCTGGCGGCGGGCGCACATCTGCACCAGCTGCCCGGACCAGTCGGCCACCGCGTCCGGCTCCTTGCGGAACATGCCCTCGCCGGAGCAGGGCGCATCCACCAGAATTTTATCAAAGCAGCCTGCAAACCGCGCCTGCAAACGCCTGGGATCCTCATTCAGCACCAGGGCGTTGGACACGCCCATGCGCTCCAGGTTCCGCGACAGAATCCGGGCGCGCTTGGGGTTTATCTCATTGCTGACCAGCAGGCCCCGGCCCGCCATCGCGGCGGCAAGCTGGGTGCTCTTGCCCCCCGGGGCGGCGCACAGGTCCAGCACCCGCTCTCCCGGCTGCGGATCCAGCAGCGCCGCGGGCGCCATGGCGCTGGGCTCCTGCAGATAGTACAGCCCCGCCTCGTGGTATGGATGCAGGCCCGGCCGGGCGCCGGGGCGCAGAAAATATCCGTCCCTGGCCCAGCTGATTGGGCCTGTGACAAATGGAGTCAGATCTGGACAGCAGTCTGTCTTGAGGGGATTTACCCGCAGGCCTGCCTGCCGGGGCCGGTCGTACGAGGCCAGAAATGCCTCCAGTTCACTGCCCAGAAGCGGCGCCATGCGCTCTAAAAAACCGTCTGGAAACATACAGCTTCACCTGAACTTCCGGCTCTCGGCCACGGCCAGCTGGTCGCAGCGGTTGTTCTTGGGATTGTCGGCGTGGCCCTTGACCCAGTGGTAGTGCATGGTATGCCGCTCCGTCAGCTCCAGCAGGGTCTGCCACAGGTCGGGGTTGAGCGCCGGCTTCTTGTCGCCCTTCACCCAGCCGCGGGCGCGCCAGCCCTTGGCCCAGCCCTTGGTGAGCGCGTCGAGCACATACTTGGAGTCGGTGTAGAGGTCCACCTCGCACGGCTCTTTGAGGGCAGACAGGGCGCGGATGACGCCGGTCAGCTCCATGCGGTTGTTGGTGGTCTGCGCCTCGCCGCCGGAGAGCTCCTTCTCAACGCCGTTCCACTCCAGAATGGCACCCCAGCCGCCGGGGCCGGGATTTCCAGAGCAGGCGCCGTCGGTATAAATGGTCACTTGTTTCACGGTAAACACCTCATTTGTGATAGGGGCTGCCGGCCTGGATAGTTTCGGCGCGGTAGAGCTGCTCCAGCGCCATGACGCGGAACAGGTGGTGGGGAAAGGTCATGTCTGAGACGGACAGCTGCAAATCCGCCTGCTGCTTGAGATCCTCGCTGAGCCCCTCAGAGCCGCCGATGACGAAGCAGGCCGCGCTCTTGCCTGAGAGCTTTACCTGGCGCAGCTGCTGGGCAAGCTGCTCGGAGGAGCGCTTTTTCCCTTCGGGCGTAAAGACGCACAGCCACGCCCCCTTTGGAATTTTGGCGCGGATGGCCTCGGTCTCCTGCGCGCGGCTGCGGCCCTCCGGCAGCTCGATGACGCGGCAGGCGCAGTAGCCGCTCAGCCGCTTTTCGTATTCCCGGCAGGCCGCCTGGTAAAACGGCTCTTTGAGTTTTCCAACGCACAGCAGCGTGATTGCAAACATGGGCGGCCTCCTTTCAACCTGGGTGCGGACACCTCTCAGTCGCCTTCGGCGACAGCTCCCCTCAAGGGGAGCCTTGTCACTTGCGCATTTTCCTTTCATATGATAAACTTTTGTTTAGAATTCAGACGGAAAAGAGGGGATTTTTTTGCTAAATCCTACAGACGCAAGAGACGGTTCCATTGACTTTCTCAAAGCGCTAGCCATCTTCGGCGTGCTTACCATCCACACCTGCACCCTCGGCTACCAGATGCCGGTGGGGAGTTTTTCCTGGCTCTCCACGGTCTTCTGGGGATCGGTGGTGCGCGCCAGCGTGCCCATCTTTCTGATGTGCTCCGGCGCGCTGCTGTTACATCCGGATCACGCGCTGCCGCTCAAAAAGCTCTACGGCAAAAACATCCTGCGGCTGCTGGCGGCCATGCTGATCTGGGCCATGGCCTACCAGTGCTACCATCTGGCCATGGACCACACCTTCACCGCCGCGGCGCTGTGGCAGGCGTTTAAGGAGGTTTTGCTGTTTAAGCAGGAATTCCACTTCTACTACCTGCACATCATGCTGCTGGTCTATGTATTTCTGCCTGTGACGCGCAGCTTTGTGTGCCATGCAGACCGTGGGATGCTGCAATACTTTCTGGCGCTCTGGTTTTTGCTGGGCATTGTCTATCCCACGCTGCGGCCCTTCTGGCCGCTGCGGCTGCTGGACGGGATCCCGGCTCAGTGGCTCATGAATATGACCTACGCCGCCATCGGCTACGGGGTGTTGGGATACTATCTCAAACGCTACCCATTCTGCTTCGGCGCAGGACTGAGCCTTTTTGCCGCCGGCTTTCTCTTTGTGTTCGGCGCCACCTGGCGGATGTCGCTGCACGCCGGAACGCTCTATACCGGCTTTTTGGAGGGCATGAGCGTGGGGGTCGCCGCGATGGCCTCGGGACTTTTTTCCATGGCAGTCCGGGGCCATACCCCATGTCCCCGGGTCTGCACACAGCTCTCCAGGGCCTCGTTTTGTATCTTTCTGGTGCACATGTTTTTCCTGTACACCTTTAACGGGCTGGGCGCGACGGTGCTCATCGGTCCCTGCCTTCTGACCATTCCGGTCTCTGTTTGCTGCAGCCTGGCGCTGAGCTTTCTCGTGTATCTGGTTTTGAGCCGGATTCCGGTGGTGAAAAAATACCTGATATGAATCATAAAAAACATTGCGGGCCATGTCAAGCACCAGAATCAAAAGCCTCCCCTGGAGGGGAGGTGGCACGGCGCAGCCGTGCCGGAGAGATGCTGCGGCAGAAGACGGCTCGCTGCCACCTCTCAGTCGCCTTCGGCGACAGCTCCCCTCAAAGGGAGCCTTCTCACATAAAAATGGGACTTCCGTTTGGAAGTCCCATTTTCTTTACCGCAAAAAGCCCTCCAGGATTTTTTCCTCCGCCTCCTCGGCGGTGAGGCCCAGCGTCTCCAGCTTTAAAATCTGGTCGCCGGCGATCTTGCCGATGGCCGCCTCATGGATGAGGCCCGCGTCCACATGGTTACAGGTCAGCTCCGGGATGGAGCGAACCTTGCCGTGGTCCATGATGATGGAGTCACAGGACACATGGCCAAAGCACGGCGCGTTGCCCGTGACCCGCGGATAGAAGATCTGCGAGGAGTTCTCCTTGGCCACGCTGCGGGAGACCACCCGTGTCTTGGAATCCTTGCCGTCGAGAATCACATCCATCTCACTGACCGCGTGCTGATCGCCGTGGGTGAGCAGCTTCTCATTGATGATGATTTCCGCGCCGGCCCCCTGGCAGACCACCTTGGTATACCGCTTGGTGTCGTCCACGCCCTTGATCTGGGTGGTGTCCATGGTCATGGACGCGTGCTCGCCCAGATAGACGATGGTCTCCGGGTTCATCACATTTTTGCCGCCGCCCAGGCCCTCGCCGTAGTGCTTTTCCACATAGTGGACGCGGGCGTTTTTCTCCAGGTAGAAGGTGTGGATGCCGTCATGGCGGCTCTCGTTGCAGCTGTCGTTGTGGATGCCGCAGCCGGCCACGATGGTCACATCTGCGCCCTCGCCCACGAAGAAGTCGTTGTAGACCATGTCCTTGATGTCGGCGGTGATGACCACCGGGATATAGACGGTCTCGCCCTTGGTGCCGGGGTCGATATGGATATCGATGCCATCCTTGTCGGTCTTGCTCTCAATGCGGATATGCTCGGAGTTGTGCCGATAGGCCTTTTTTCCGTCAGAACGGATGTTGATGGCCCCGTCCGGGATCTTTGCCAGGCCGGCGACCCGCTCTAAAATGTGCTTCTGTACCTCTGTCAGCATGTTGCACCCGCCTCCTCATCCAGCATCTTGCAGCCCATGACCGTGTCGGTCAGAATCATGGGCAGTATCTTGTCGGCGGGCCCGCGCTCGCGGACGGTGCCGTCGGCAATCAGTACCACCTCGTCGGCCAGGCGGATGATCCGCTCCTGGTGGGAGATGATGATCATGGTGGTGTCGCCCGCAGCGTGGATCTGCTGGAAGGTCTCGGTGAGCCGGGCAAAGCTCCACAGGTCGATGCCCGCCTCCGGCTCGTCAAAAATCATCAGCTTGCTGTTCCGGGCCAGGATTGAGGCGATCTCAATGCGCTTGACCTCTCCGCCGGACAAAGACGCGTCCACATCCCGGTCCACATAGTCCCGGGCACACAGGCCCACCTGGGTCAGATATTGGCAGGCCTGGTCGTGGCTCAGGCGCCGGCCGGAGGCGATGTTTAAAAGATCGGAGACCTTCATGCCCTTAAACCGGGGCGGCTGCTGAAAGGCATAGCTCACGCCCTGCTTGGCCCGTTCCGTGACGGACAGATGGGTGAGGTCGGCACCGTCGAGCAGGATTTTGCCGCCGTCCACCTGGACAATGCCCATGATTGCGCGGGCCAGCGTCGTCTTTCCGCCGCCGTTGGGGCCGGTGATGACCAAAAATCTTCCGGTGTCCACCTGCAGACTCAGGTCCTTCAAAATATCCAGCTTTCCGCCCTCGGTTGGTGCGGAGAACTGGAGGTGCTGTAGCTCTAGCATGGTTCTATCCCCTATCATATTGATACAATTCATATATTCCTTATATGCTATCATAGCGTTCTGCTTCTGTCAATCTTTCTCAGACCCCTTTTTTCCTGTCGGTTTCCATCGTATTTTGGTCGATTTCTTATTTAAATATAGTATTGCCCGTAAATTGCTTGCAATGAATGCAATTTTATGTTAGTATTAATTTGTATTTTTATGTGCGGATTTTTCACGAAAGGAGCGCGGCGCGCATGCTATCTTCCGCCTATGTCTGGGCCAAGGTGCTGGGACAGCTGGAGAGCAAAATTCCCTCCATCTCCTCCTGGTTCGACGACTGTGAGGTGGTGGAATTCACCGGGCAGACGCTGGTTTTATTCACCCCCACGGAGTTTCGCCGGGACTTTATTGTGACCAAGGCCGCAGGCTATATTGCCGACGCCATCCGGGAGCTGTTCTCCATGGAGGTCACAGTCCAGGTGCTGAGTGAGCAGGAAAAACAGGCGCTGGAGCAGAATAAGAGAAAGAGCGAGCCCATTCTCTTCAACTCCCAGTTCACCTTTGAAAACTTTGTCGTGGGTGCGTCCAACCGCTTTGCCCACGCTGCAGCGCTGGCGGTCGCAAACAAACCGGCGGAGAGCTACAACCCCCTCTACATCTACGGCCCGTCCGGCCTCGGCAAGACCCATCTGCTCTACGCCATCGCCAACGAGATCCACCGGCAGCATCCGGACTTCAAAATCGTCTATATCAAGGGAGACCAGTTCACCAACGAGCTGATCTCGGCCCTGCAGGAGGGCAAAAACATGGAGTTCCGGAGTAAATATCGGGGCGCAGATCTGTTTCTGGTGGATGATATCCAATTTATCGCCGGAAAAACCTCCACCCAGGAGGAATTTTTCCACACCTTCAACACCCTCTACGAGGCAAAAAAGCAGATTGTGCTCACCTCGGACCGGCCGCCCAACGAGATGCACCTGCTGGAGGACCGGCTGCTGACCCGCTTTGAGTGGGGATTGCTTGCCGACATTCAGCCGCCGGACTACGAGACGCGAATGGCCATCATCCGCAACAAGGCCCGCAGCCTCAATCTGGAGATGCCCGACGAGGTCTGCCAGTACATCGCAAATAACATCACCTCCAATGTCCGCCAGATTGAGGGAACCGTCATCAAAATTTTGGCCAACCGGGACCTCAACGGCATGAACATCGATGTACAGAGTGTGGCCCGGTCCATCACGGACATGTATAAGGGCGGCGGTGAGGCGCTGCCCACACCCGCGCTCATTATCTCCGAAACCGCCCGGTTTTATCAGGTGGAGGAGTCCGTGCTGCGGGGCACCAAAAAGACCAAGGGCACTGCCAAGGCCCGGCAGGTGGCCATGTATCTGTGCCGGAGTATGACCAATATCAGCTTTCCAGACATCGGTCAGGAGTTCGGCAAGCACCACACCACGGTGATGTATGCGGTCTCCGAGGTGGAGAAGGCGCTGGCCGCCGGAAACAGCACCCTGCAGAAGGAGATCGACGATATTACTGCCTCGGTCAACGCCAGGCTGTGACACCTCTCAGTCGGCTGTCGCCGACAGCTCCCCTCAAGGGGAGCCTTTAGGAGGTGCAGAGCAGTTCGCAAAGCCTCCCCT
>JAHZEE010000032.1 GCA_019421975.1 Clostridiales bacterium
GTGCGGATTGACCGGTACACGGACCTCCGCGAGAGTCTGGAGGATTTGGCCCAGACCGTATCCGCCCTCCAGCGCCCGCTGCAGCCGGTCCTCACTGCCGTGGACAGCGCCATCTCCCGGCAGACGGCGCTTCGCGATGGACTGAAGCAGGCGGGCCAGGACCTGCGCGGCGCGGCCAATGGCCTGGAGGACGACCAGGCATACCTGATGGAGCTGGTACAGCAGAACATCGACCAGCTTGCGCAGCTGCGGCAGGACTACGAGGCAGGGGTGAAGGAGCAGCTGCAGGCGATGGCGGACTCGCTGGACGGCGCCAACGGCGCCCTGTCCTCGGTGCTGGACCAGCTGAGCCAGAGCCTGATGCAGGCGGATGGCTCTGCAGATCAGACCGCCTCCCGTCTGGCATCGCTGCAGCGGACGCTGGACGGTTCCACGGCGCTGCTGCGCCAGTCGGCGCAGTCGATCCGCCAGACGCGGGATCAGCTGGAACAGCCGCAGGGGGACGGCGAGCTTGAGACGCTGCAGACGGTTTTAGACGGCGGCGTCTCGGCGGTCAGCGCCTTTCTCGCAGCACCGGTGCAGATGCAGACCCATAGGCTCTACGCGGTGGAGAACTATGGCGCGGCTATGACGCCCTTTTATTCCACCCTGGCCATCTGGGTGGGCGGCGTTGTGCTGGTGGCGATGATCAAGGTCCCCGTCTCGGCACAGATGCAGGCGCAGCTCAAACGGCCAAAGCTCCATCAGCTGTATCTGGGCCGCTATCTGCTGTTTCTGCTCCTGGGGCTGATTCAGAGCACCCTGATCTGTCTGGGTGACCTCTATTTTCTCGAGGTTCAGTGCCTTCACCCGTTCCTGTTCTTACTGGCGGGGTGGGTGAGCAGTATTGTCTATGTCAACCTGATCTATACGCTGACCGTCTCCTTCGGCGACATCGGCAAGGCGGTCTGCGTGCTGCTGATGGTGATGCAGGTGGCGGGCTCCGGCGGGACCTTCCCCATCGAGATGCTGCCGGACTTCTTTCAGCAGATCTATCCGTTTTTGCCCTTTACCCACAGTATGGCCGCCATGCGGGAGTGCATAGGCGGTCTGTACGAAACCGCCTATTGGAGCGAGCTGGCTGCCTTGGGCCTGTTTTTGGGCGCCTCCCTGCTCCTGGGACTGGTGCTGCGCAGGCCGGTCATCCGCCTGAACGAGCGGTTCACCGAGCGGCTGGAACGCACCAAATTGATGTAAAGAAAACGCCGCCGCCCCTCGCGAGGGGCGGCGGCGTTTTTATGCAGAATCTGAGATCAAGCCGTATTTGACCTTGATTCGCTCCAGCTTTTCCAGCATGGGCTCGGCTGCAAACCAGAGAAAAAGGGCGGTTGCGGCGGCGTGAATACGGTCCATGGGAAAGCCGGTCAGATAATAGGTGAGCAGGATATTCCAATTCAGGCTGTTCTGCCAGAGAAGCGCGGAGACCGGGTTCAGGATACCGCCATAGATGACAATGGCACAGAGCGCGCCAAAGACGCTCAGCGGGCCGCGCCGGCGCGGCAGCAGACCCTTCTGGCACAGCAGACCTGCCAGAAACCCGATGATGCCCATGGCGAACATCTGCCAGGGCGTCCAGGGGCCCTGGGAGAACAGCATATTGGAGGCCAGCATAGTGACGGAGCCCACCAGAAAGCCGGTCTCAGCGCCGAGGGCCACACCGGCCAGAATGGTCAGCGCCAGGACGGGCTTGAACTGGGGCAGCATAAAGAACGCGGCCCGGCCCGCCACGCCGATGGCGCACAGCGCGGCGATCAGCACCAGCTCTCTGGCCTGCGGCTTCCGGCCCTCAAAGACCAGAAAGAAGGGGAGCATACACTCCAACAGCACCAGAAGGGCGATGAAGTAGTATTTCCGGTTGTGCAGGCCGAGCGCGCCCCAGAGGAGCGTGACCGGGATGAGCAGCAAAATCAGACCGGCGGCCGCCAGGGTGCGCCGCTCCAGCCGCCTTGTGACCGGCAAAGGCCGCATCTGCGCCGGCGCGCGCCGAAAGACGGCCAGCGCGACGAGCAGCAGGCAGAGCAGCAGCACTGCGTAGATCCAGAGATAGGTATGGCTGAGTGCGCCCGCCCCCTGCATGTCCACCAGCGCCGACAGATCCGTCTGCCCGATGGCTGCAAAGAAGGCGGCAAGCGCTGCAAGACCGGCGAGAACGGCCAGCACTCTGCGCCAGACGGGAAGCCGCTCTGTCTGCGCAGGCGCCGGGCGGCGCGGCGGCGCGGGGCGGGAAGTGGGCGCCTGCGGCGGCGTGGGGAGCTGCCCGCCGCAGGCGCAGATGACCTCCTCCGGCGTGACGGCCTCGGGCAGCTGCTCCCGCGCCATCCGGTTTGCCGGGGTGGTGTAGAAGCTGTTGCCGGAGAAAAAGGCGCGGGGCGCGCCCTCCGCCACAATCGTCCCGTCGAAAAACAACACGCACCGGTGGGCATATTGGGCGCAGAACTCGATGTCGTGACTGACCATGACGATGGCCTTTCCCCGCCGGAGCAGATCCTCCAGAATCCCGGCAAAGGTCTGTTTAAAGGCCGCGTCCAGTCCCTTGGTCGGCTCGTCCATCAACAGAATCTCCGGATCCAGCAGCAGCACCTTGGCCAGCGCGGCCCGCTGCTGCTCGCCGCCGGACAGGTCATAGGGATGGCGGTCCAGCAGCGCCTGAAGGCCGCAGAGCTGAACAATCCCGTCGATCTGCGCCTGCCGCCGCGCCTGCTCCGGGAGCACCTCCAGAAGATCCTCCCGCACGGTCTTTTTGACAAACAGCGTCTGGGGGGACTGGGGGAGCATTCCCACGGAGCCGCGGCGCCAGAGCGTGCCGCGATAGGCTTTGCTGAGGCCCGCAAGCAGGCGGAGTGTGGTGGTCTTACCGGTGCCGTTGCCGCCGGTGATGGCCAGAAGCTCTCCGGCGTGGACGGTGACAGACAGCTCCCGCACCACATCCGGCGCGTCCTGTGCATACCGGAACCACACCTCCTGCAGCCGGATCACCGGCGAGCCTGGCTGCACCTCCGGCGCCGGCGGCAGCGCCTGCAGCGAGGTGTGGGCGGCAAACTGGCGCAGCCAATTGCGGCCGTCGCGGATGGTGACCGGGCAGGGAGCGCTGTCATCGGTGGCGGCCCAGACCCGCATGGCGGTCGGCATGGCCAGAAACATGGGGTGCGCCATAGTCCGCAGCGCAGCGCCCACCTGCTGGGGCGTGCCGGTGCAGAGCAGACGCCCCTGATCCATGGCGGCCACGCGGGTGGCCAGGGAGAAGGCCTCCTCCAGTCGGTGCTCGGTGAGCAGAATGGTGGTGCCCAGCTCCCGATTGATGCGCCCCAGCGTCGAAAGAAACGCAGAGGCGGCAATGGGGTCCAATTGGCTTGTCGGCTCGTCAAGGATCAGGACGCTGGGCTGCAGCACCATGACAGAGGCGAGATTGAGCAGCTGACGCTGCCCGCCGGAGAGCGCGGCGACGGGACGATAAAACCAGTTTTGGATGCCGAAGAATGAGGCCATCTCCGCCACCCGGCGGCGGATGGTGGGGGTGTCGTAGCCCAGGCTCTCCAGGCCAAAGGCCAGCTCGTGCCAGACCTTATCTGTGACAATCTGGTTGTCAGGCGACTGCATGACAAAGCCGATTCTGGCGCTCTGCGTCCGCTGGTCCAGCGCCGAGAGGGGCGCACCTTCAAAGAGGATCTCTCCTGTCTGCCGGCCGTGCGGCGTTAAAAGCGGCTTGAGCTGCCGCAGGAGGGTGGACTTCCCGCAGCCGGACGGGCCGAAGAGCACCACAAACGCGCCCGGCTCGATCTCCAGACTGAGCGCCTGTAGGGCCGGAGTCTCTGCCTGCGGATAGGAGAAGGTCAGATCACGGATGGAAAATACCGCCGTGCCGGAGGCGGTTGGAAGCTCAGACATGGTAAGGTGCTCCTTTCTCGTTGCGCTCACGCCAGAGGCGCGCCTCCCGGCGGTTGATGAACAGAGGGGTGAGACATAAGAGCAGATAGACCAGAAAAAAGCTGAGGGACAGCGCCGTGGGGCGAGGCCCTTTCAGGGTGGGAAAGTACCGCCAGTCAAAGCCGCCGGCCAGCCAGCCGGAGAGGACATAGACGCCGCTGAACAGCAGCCAGGCGAGGGCGGCCCGGTCCCGATGGCCGAACCGGTAGATGGAGAAGGCAGTCCGGCCGGGAAGCCCATAGCCCCGGCTTTTCATACTGTCGGCGGTCTCGATGGCGTTTTCGAGCGACCAGGTGATCAGAATGGAGACTGTGGTGATGGCGGCCTGAAGCCGGTGCAGGATGCGCCCGTCGGAGACAGAGCGGCCGATACACCGCTGCGCGTCTGAGACAAGCTTCAGCTGGGCCTTGAATTCGGGCACAAAGCGCAGCGCCATGGAGAGCACGAGCGAGAGTGCCGGAATCAGCCGCCCAAACAGATAGAGAAACTTGTCAGAGGTCATGACGGCGGTGTAGCAGTGAAACCAGATCAGGACGGCGGCCAGCAGGCAGGCGGCTGCGAGGCCATAGGCGATGCTCTCCAGGGTCAGCGGGTTTCCCGTGGGAAGGTAGAGCAGAATGGTGCCGCCCTCGTGGTTGAGCGCGGGGTTGATCAGCGCCGTCAGCAAGATGAGCGGCAGAAGGTACCGCAGCGTCCTGCGCACGGCCCGCGCCCCGGTGAGATCCAGCTGATAGGCAATGGCGGCGCCCAGGGAGATGGCCAGACAGAGGGGGTTCATCAGGCACATGGAAAAGAGCAGCACCAGCGCGAAGTACAGGAAGTTGACCAGCGGATGAAAGCTGGAAAAGGAATCGGCGTGTTTCACGGTGGGTCGCCTCCCGGTAAAAAATTCAGTCTCCGAGGACGGCTGCGCCGCCCACATCCGCGCCCAGGTCACAGGTATAGACCCACTCCACCACATCGCCCGCCTGGAGCTGGTAGCGGGAACAGCCATAGTTGGGGAACCAGCCGTTGACCCGGTACATCCAGCCGGACAGGTCGCCGCAGTCAAATTCGTAGAGATTGTAGATCCCCTCAATATAGGCGGAATTGTACAGCGGGGTGTTCTCAAACTCCATGTGAATCCCGGCCTTTTTCATCTCCCGCTGCAGCACATTGAATACGCTCTCCCCCTCATAGAAGGTCACCTCAGTGGCGGGGAAGATGACGCCGTCAGACGGCACCAGATCGGCCTTGTCCGGATCCAGCCAGTCTAAGTGCTCCAAAATGGTGTCGCAGCGGACGGAGAGGGTGCAGGTATATGCCACATCGGTGATCTCGGCGTCCTGCGGCTCCATTGGAAGCGGCTTTCCCTCCTCCACGGGGCCCGTCAGGTATCGGTCCTTCCAGGCGCTGTGCGCGGCCTGGGAATCCACAGCGGCGGTGTCAGAGGAATCGTCCGGCGGGACCGCCGGTGCGGTGGGGGGATCGGGGACTGCCGGCTCTGCCGGCGGCACGGATGCGTCTGGCGCCTCCGACCCGGCGTCCTCCGGCGATGGGCTGAGCTCCGGCTGGGCAGCCGCGGTATCGGATGGCGCCGTCTGCGGCGCGGTGGGCGAGGCGTCCGCCTCCATCTCAGGGACAGCGGGCGAGGGGATGTCGGTGTCCTCAGGTACAGATGTCTCCGCCTGAGAAGAGGACGGCTCCAGACCCTGCAGGCCGGGCGCGCTGCCGCCATACCAGAAGGCTGCGGCGAGCAGCGCGGCGGCCAGCAACGGCAGCAGCAGCCGCCACTTGTGTCGTTTCCACCACATCTTAAATCCCCCTTACAACAGTTCTGCCTTCTCCAGCAGCTGATACAGCATCTGCGCCACCTCACCGCGGGTGATGGCCTGGGTGGGGCGGATCTCCAGCGCTGCGTCGTCGAGAATCTGCGCCTGATAGCAGAAGGCAAGCGATTGCCGGGCCCATTCGGCCGTCTGGACATAGTCTGTAAACTGCGCCAGGGTATCGCGGATGGCGGCGGTGTCAAAATCGGTCTGCATGCCGCAGAGAGCGCCGGCACGGGCCACCATGACTGCGGCCTCCTGCCGGGTGATGGTCCCGGCGGGGACAAAGCGGTCGGCCTGCTTGCCGTTGACAATTCCATAGAAGGCGGCTGTGTCCACAAATCCGGCATACCAGCTGCCCGCGGAGACATCCTCAAACAGACCGCGGCGCTGCGGTGTGAGGCCCAGTGCCCGCACCACGACGGCGGCAAACTCGGCACGGGTCATACTGGCGTCGGGCGCAAAGGTCGCGGCGTCCCGGCCGGTGAGGATGGAACGGGAGGCCAGCGCCTCCACGGCGGCGCGGCAGGGACTGCCGGCGAGGTCTGTAAAGGTGGCGCCGGCGGCGGTGACAGGGACGGACTGGACATCCGGGTGCTTTCCCGGCAGGCCGGCGCCGGACGCAGCATTGGAGCCAAGCTGGATGGCGTCGTCCATGCGGTAGAGGCTGCTGCGCCCCGCCGCAGCCCGCTGGACGGCCGCCAGAGCGTAGAGCCCCTGCTCTGTGGCCATTTGATCGGAGCCGGTGCCGCCCAGTGTGTGGACAAACCCCTGGCCGGGCTGGTAGTAATTCATAAGCGCGTCGAGCAGGGTGTGGCCGTTTTTGACGAACCGGGCGTCGTCCAGCGGCAGGCCAAGCTCACACAGCGCCACCAGCATCTGCACGCAGCTCTCAGAATTCGAGGTCCCCCAGGAGGAGAAGCCGCCGGTTTCATCCTGCTGCCGGGACATACAGCTGAGCGCCTGCGCGGTGGCCGCGGCGACTGCCGGCTGGTCCTGGTATTTGGCCAGCGCCTGCAGCGCCATGCCGGTGAGGTCCGCGTCGGAGAGGGCGCCGCCGCTGAGGCTCCAGCCGCCGTCGGAACACTGGCACTGCAGGATATAGTCGATGTACATCTGCCGTGTGGCCTGCGTCTCGGCCTGCGGATTTTGCGGCATGGGATAGTCGCCGCAGTCCAGGGCGAGCAGGGCCCAGATGGGGCCGTTGACCCCCTGCCAGATGGTCTTTTCATAGTCTCCCAGCGGGACGGTCAGGTCGTAGCCCGCGACCTGACGCGCGTCCTTGCCGATGGCGGTCAGGGCCAGGATCAGTCTGGAATACTCGGTGTACTTTTTTTCGTGGAGCTTGCCGCTGCAGGCCGATACATGGGCCTCAATGGCGGCGTAGTAGTCTGTGTAGTAGCGATCTGGAATGTCATAGCCGGACCGGGCCAGCCCGATGACGGCCCACTCTCCGCCAATGGCGCCAAACTGAGGCGACGGCACAGACTGGTAGACGGTGGCTGCTGTGTCGGCCAGCACGGCATCCACGCTGTCTGACGCGGCGGCCGGGACGCTGAGGCTGAACAGCACCGCAAAAAGCAGCAGGATGGCGCCTGCACGGTGGAGCTTTTTCATCTGGATTCCCCCATTTCAAAGGTGTGTGCAAAGGACCGCAAAGCGGCTCCGCCCCATCTGAAGGGGCGGAACCGCAGCATTGTGTCAAGATGGAAACTGCTCTGCAAACCGCATGATGACGGCGGCTGCCTCTGCACGGGTGGCGCTGGACTGCGCGCAGAGCGCTGTGTCGCTCCGGCCGCTGAGCAACTCTGCGGCCACGGCCCACTGCATCGCCGGCATCGCATAGGCGCGGATTGCACCTGCGTCGGAATAGGCGGAGAGATCTGCCGTGCCGCTGGTGTCATACTGCCTGAACTGGGCATAGCGCAGCAGGAGCGTGGCCAGCTGCTCACGGGTGAGCGCATCGTTTGGCCGGAAGGTGCTGGCGGTCATGCCCTGTACAATGCCCTGCTCGCTGGCCCAGGATACGGCGTCGGCATACCAGGCCTGGGAATCCACATCGGAAAACGGCGAGGTCGCTGTCACCGCAGGCTGATCCTCCATGCGGTACAGAATGGTCACCAGCATGGCGCGGCTCAGCGTGCCGTCCGGCGCAAAGCGGTTCTCGCCCACGCCGTCCATCCAGTCCTGCTCATAGAGATACCGGATGGCCTCCAGCGCCCAGTGGCCCTGGACATCCTGGAAGGGAACGCCGAGCGTCAGCTCTGTATAGGCGGCCTCCGCATCCGTCAGTACCTTATAGTTGGTGACCAGCTCCTTTTGGACATCGGTCAGCTTGTCATAGGCCGCCCGTGCGGCCTCGATGCGCGCGCCGCTCTGGGCGTCCACAGTGCCAATCGCGCGGATCAGCGCAATGATCTTGTTTGCCGCTGCCTGGTCTGCCGACACGGAGGCGCCGCCGGAGCCGCTCCATTTCTCGGACCCCTGTTCTGCGGTATAGTCGTCTGTGTAGTGGAAGACAATCTCGTCGCCATTGTCCAGGAACTGCTGGGAAATCCCGTTTTCGGAGTGCGTCCCGTTCAGCGTATACATCCAGCCGGAGAGCGGGCCGTTGGAAAACTCGCTCAGCATGCTCTGTGTTCCGGGGATCTGGATGCCTGTGATGTAGAGTGTTTTATACTGGTTGTTCTCATCGCCCTCATAGGGAAGATCGGCGTCGGCCAGGGCCTGCTTGAAGAGATCGGCGGCGGTGGCGTTGACCTGAAGCGTATATGGCGTCCGTGCAATCCAGGTCTGCAGATTGTCGTCCTTCAGGGTGTGTACGGCGTGATCGGCATCGGCGTGCAGCGTGTCGCCCAGAAGTGTGAAATAGACTGTGATGGTGTCCTGCGAAGAGGGACGCTTTAAAACGGTGACGACAAATTCGGTCTGTGCCGCGCCATAGGCGGCGGTCAGCGTCAGAACTGCGCGCTTGCTGCTGTCAAAGCCTGTGACTGTGACGCCGTCCGCCTCGTCAAGCGTGGGATGGGTCTGCGTGCCGTCACTCCAGGTGGCGGTAAAGACAATCCCGTCGAGGTTGAGGGAGTCTCCAATGTAATAGGTGTCCTGGTAGGTGCCGGAGATCTCCAGGGCGTAGGCCACCGGGGCCTCGCTGTGGACCGGATAGCCGGCGTCCGACTGAATCCAGTTCTTGAGGCTGCCGTCTGCGGAATTGAGCAGCGGTACCAGAGAGCCGTCTGCCATCTCGCTGGCCGAGACCTTTTTGCCGAGCGCGTCGCTGTCCGCGCCCAGCGGATCGTCTGTGCGGTTGAGATCGGCGCGGGTGACGCCGTTGGGATCGGTGGGAAGCTCCACAGAGGTGTCGAAATAGTGCTTGCAGAACGCCGTCTCATGGGTCTTGCAGCTGGTGTCCACATAGTCGGCCCGGCCGATGCTGCGTGAAATTCCGTCGGCACAGTAGTAGTTGTTCTCGATGACATTGGTCTTGTTCAGCGAGCGGAAGTAGCCGACCACGCCGCCGGCTTCCCCGTCCGGGTCCGACGCATGCAGGCTGCCGGTAAAGACATTGTTGCGCACATAGGCATTGCTCCAGTTCTGGGCAACGCCGTTTTCTCCGCCCAAAATGCCGCCCACCTTGTCGGCGCCTGTGAGGTCGGCGGCAACAATGCAGTTCTGAATGGTGGTGCAGGGGGTGTTCGGCGCAGAGACGGAGTTATAGCCAGAGCCGGCGATTCCGCCCACGCTGCTGCCGCTTGCGGTGATGGTGCCGTAGAAGGCGCAGTTGCTGTAGGAATAGGGACCCATGGCCTGCCCCTTGGTGCCGGCGATTCCCCCCACATGGTTGACGCCGTAGAGGTCTGCATAACTGACGCAGTTGAGGAAGGTGCCGTTTACAGCGCCTGCAAAGGAACCGACGCCGGAGTTGCCGGCGGAAGCCCCTGTGGTCTGGTTGTAACCGATTTTGACATTGGGCTCCACGGTGCAGTTGGTGAAGTTGCAGACATTTGCGCCGGAGGCGCTGCCGCCGAGAAAGCCGCCCATCCGGATGACGGAGCCGCTTTTTAAGGTCACATTGATCACATCGATGGTGTCCGGACAGCCGGGCACATAGTTGCCGCCGGTGCCGCTGTTGTAGCTGCCGTCGTCGCCGTAGTCCACCACATAGTTGGACAGCAGCGCATAGTCTGCCAGGTATGGTGCGTAGAGGTCAAGATTCTGTACGGTTGCCTCTCTGGCATACCGGAGCAGGGCGCGGCTGCCCTCGGCAAAGGTGAGCGTGTAGCCGCCGCCGTCTAAAACGCCGGAGAAGGGGAGGATGTTTTTCCCGTTTCCGGCATCGCTGGCGCCGACCTTTAAAAGCCCGATGCCGCTCCAGTCTTTGGGCAGGCTGTCTTCGTTCTGCCTGGTCCGGTCTTCCCCGGCGAAGCTGTGCCCCTGGGCGACCCGCGCGGCCCCCGAGGCACAGTCGTCTGCGCTGGACAGCTGGTAGGGATCGGCCTGCGTGCCGGCGCCCTCCAGCGGGATGACCAGAGGCGGCGTATCGTCCTCCTTTACGGTGATGGCCGCGACCTCTGAGGTCGCGGTGGACTGCAGGCCCTGCAGTGTGGCCGTGATGACGCAGTAATAGTACTTTGTTCCGAGGTCTGTGAGTGTGCCGAGACTGTAGGAGGCGCTCGTTGCCCCCTCAATCGGGGTGCCGCCGGAATTGCTGTTTACCGTGTTCTCATACCACTGATAGGTGCGCGTGCCATAGGCGGAGGCGCTGACGCTCAGATTGCTGGCCTTTTCGCCCTGGAGATATTCCGCACTTTTGGGCTGGGTCGTGATGGTCAGCTCGGGCGCGCTGGTGGCGCGGATATAGACATAGATCAGGTCGGAATTGGCCCGGTATTTTTTGCCGAGGAAGGTATAGGTGGCACTGTAATAATACCAGCTTCCGGTGTCGCTTGCAACGGACAGATCTGTATCCGGGGTCAGGGTCCATGCCTCATCCAGCACAGATCCGCCGGAGCTGGGGTTTGATCTGGAGCGGACCCAGTAGCCGGACCAGGTGCCGCCCTCTGCGGCCGTGGTGCAGCGCACCTCCAGCGGGACCGCGGTTTCGCCGGCAGTGTAGACATAGCCCTTGCTGTCGGCGTAGGTGGTGCCGTCGTCCGGCAGGGCGGGAATCTCATTTACAATCTCCACCACCGGCGTGGGATCGGGGTAGACCGTGACTGCCACAGCCGCGGTATCAGTGAAATTGCCGGTGCTCTGCGCGGTGTTGGTGACCCGGCAGAAATAGTAGACCGTTCCCACCTGTCCGACTTCCGGTGTGTAGCGCTCAGAGGTTGCGCCCTCGATCGCCGCTGCGTTCTGGGTGGTGCCATCGCTGCTGGAGTACCACTGGTAGGACATTGGGCCGTTGGCGCTGGCGCGCAGATGGAGCGGCGTGGCGGTGTCGCCAATCACATAGGCGGCCTCCACGGGCTGTTCCACAATGAATGGCTGATCGTCCAGCGGCTCCGGTTCAAGCACCAGGGTATAGGTGCGCTCCAGCTTGTCGTCGCC
>JAHZEE010000033.1:0-4664 GCA_019421975.1 Clostridiales bacterium
GAGGATCGCCGCAGTGGTCTCCAGGAAGCAGCCAACAATGAGCAGCAGGATATTGACCAGCAGCAGGAATACATACTTGTTGCCAGCAACTTGAATCATAAACTCCGCGACCTTGGCGGGAATCTGCTCACGGGTCATCACCATGCCGAAGATGCCGGCGCAGGCGATGATGAACATGACCATGGCCGAGGAGGTGGCGGAGCTGACCAGGACCTGCTTGAGGTCCTTCAGCCGCAGTTCCCGGTACCAGAAGATGCCGACCACCAGGCCGTAGATACAGGCGATGGCAGCGGACTCGGTCGGGGTAAACACACCGGTGTAAATACCGCCCAGGATGATGACCGGCATAAAGAAGGCGCCGATGCCGTGGACGAAGGTGATGCCCACACGCTTGATGCTGAAGGGCGTGGCGACAATCTCCTCTTTGTGCTTCACACCGTAGATCACTGCAATGACCATCATGCAGATGCCCAGGGCGATGCCCGGCAGGATGCCGCCCATGAACAGAGAGCCGATCGACGCGTCCGTACAGGAGGCATATGTAATCATGATGGTACTGGGCGGGATGATGGTTCCCAGCAGGCCCGCCACAGCGATGGTCGCGAGGGAGAACTTTCTGGAATAGCCGTTTTCAATCAGAGACGGAACCAGGATACCGCCGATGGCGGCGACCGTGGCCGTCGGAGAGCCGGAGAGCGCGCCGAAGATCATACAGGCCAGGATGGAGGCACAGGCCAGGCCGCCAGGCATCCAGCCGATCAGCGCATTTGCAAAGTCACAGAGGCGTCTGGAGATGCCGCCGCTGGACATGAGGTTGCCGGCGATCATAAAGAACGGGATCGCCATCAGGGTAAAGCTGTCAATGGAGGTAAAGAGCTTCTGCGCGCAGACGAACAGGTCGACATTGCCGCCCAGTGCGGTTGCCAGCAGGCCGCCGCCGGCCAGGCAGAGCGCGATGGGCGTGCTGAAAAACAGACACACAAAGAAGCCGACAAACAGTGCTGCGGTAATCATGCCGACTCCACCTCCTTATGCGGCTCGGGCTTGTCGTGCAGGTGCTGAATAAAGTGCACCAGATAGTGCCAGGCGCCAATCAGAAGGCCAAACGGAACACAGCTGTAGACGATGTTCATGGGAATCCGCATGATGGTGGAGACCTGGCCCATCGTCTGATAGTGGGCAAACATCTTGCAGGACAGGACAAACAGAATCACGAAAATCACCACAGTGAGTGCATACATAATCTTGATCGCCACACACTTGGCCGTCCGCGGAAGCATCTGAACGAACGCCTCCACGCCCAGGTGGTTTTCGTGCTTTGCAGCCATTGCCACGCCCCAGAAGACGAACCAGCACATCAGATAGCGGGCCGCCTCCTCTCCCCATGGCAGCGGGGATACGAGAATGTAGCGCCAAATGACAATCATGCAGGTGACAACCAGCATGGCTACGCAGATAATTCCGCAGATAATTGTCTCGGCGACATCCAATACATGGTCAATTTTATTTAGCATACGAACCCCGGTCAGTTCCGATCTGAACGGGAAATGCCCCCTTTCCTTTCTCTTCGCTCCGGTTTCCCGTTCTCTCGCATTCTCCGTGCCGGGCGCAGTCTTATCGGCCGCGCCCGGCACAGATCATGACAGCATCGAAGGGTTACGCGCTGGTGACGGAAGCAGCCTCTTCCCGGATCTGATCGACGAGCTCCTGGCTGATCATGCCGTCGCCGTCGCCGACATACTTCTCATAGATGGGCTCGCAGGCAGCTGCCCACTCAGCCGTGTCGATCTCATAGAAGGTGACGCCGTCCGCCTCCATCTCGCTCTGCAGAGACTCGAGCATCTGGTCGATCTGCTCATACTGATAGTCGCGGGCCTCGTTGGCGCACTCCATGATGAGATCCTGGGTCGCGGTGTCCAGAGAATCCCACAGGCTCTGGCTCATGGCCAGCATGCAGGGGCTGTAGCCATGGTTGGTCTCAGTGATGTACTTGCCGACTTCATAGAACTTTGCGGAGTACATGTTGGGAACTGTGGTGGAGGAGATGCCGTCGCAGACGCCGGTCTGCAGGGAGGTGTAGCAGTCGCCCCAGGCAATGGCGACACCGGTCGCGCCCAGCGCTGCGTAGGTGTCCGTCTGGAGATTGGACTCAATGGCGCGGATCTTCTTGCCCTTCATATCGTCCAGGCTCCCGATCGGATCCTTGGAGATGATGGCATAGATGCCGTTCTCAAAGTAGGTGATGCCCTTGATGGAGACATCCGACATCTGGGCCAGGATGTTCTGACAGGTCTCGCCCTGCAGAACCTCACGGGCGGTGGCTGCATCCTGGAACAGATACGGCAGATCATAGATGGTCTGAGAGTCGGTGAAGTTGGAGCAGGTAGCGGTGGAGCCGACCCAGAAGTCCACGGTGCCCATCTGCAGGCCCTCCATGCACTCCTTCTCGGTGCCGAGCGAACCCGCGTCGTAAACCTCCACCGTGATTGCGCCGCCGGATTTCTCATTGATGAGGTCGGCGAATTTGTGCAGTGCAATGCCATAGACGGAATCCGTGGCCAGAACATTGGCCGCCGTCCAGGTGTACTCATTGTAGGTCGTCCCCGTGGTGCCGGTGTCATCCGTGCCCGGATCGGTCGTGGTCGTGCCCGGATCTGTTGTCTGGGTGTCATTGGTATCGCCGCAGGCGCCCAATGTCAGCAGCATGGTCAGTGCCATCAACAGTGCCAACAGCTTCGTCATTCTTTTTTCATCTTTGTTCCTTCTTTCCTCAACTTATAATGTTGCCCGGTCTCCAACTGTGTGCAGCCAGCTTGTGGAAACCGGCTTGAGAACGCAGCCGTGAACTCTGCCGTTCCCTTATGCCTATATAACTAGCAATCGCCGTGCCACTTTTCCCATTTGCCGGTTAAATTTTTTTGCGCGCCGGATTTTTCTTCAATTGCACATCCAGCATTGGGCAAAATGCACACTGAAAAACAAAATTCCTACAAGTCCATTGTATTTTCCATTTTTCCAGCCATCAGAACGCTTAAAATAATTCATCTTTGAATCGCCTAAAAATCTTTACATTTTTTAAACAAAATTTGTTGTAATATTGCACAATTGTTAATCCTAACTTCTTCATAGGCAAAATTCTACAAATTACTTCGCATATTTGCGATCTGTTTTATAGAATGCGAATCGTTTTTGATCCTTGCGATTCAAAATCGACTCATATTTCCGTCCCAATTCTCTCCATTTTTGTCGATTCCATTTTGAATCGTTTCCTGTTATTTCCACTCCTTTGATCCTTCCGGCGCTAAACAGTCCTTTTTGGGCCTTTTTTTATTAAAATGTATCAGTTTCAAGAGATTGGCACGCATATTGCTATATAGAAAAGCGAAAGGTAGCCACCGGGGCGGTGTGCCTGCCAGAGACGCGCCGCCTCACTTCTTCTTTCATTTTTTCCTTCTAAAACTCCTTGTGGACTGAACATGGCTGCCTTCTCACACAGAGTCGGCAGCCATTTCAGTATCTAAAGAGGTGTTTTTTATGTGGGAGATCTTGTCAAAGGCCCTTTCCCTGCTCTTGATTATTGCCATCGGGTACGGGCTGAAGCGGGTTCACTTTTTCTCTGCGTTTGACTATCGCATTATTTCAAAAATCGTGTTGAATCTGACCCTGCCATGCGCCGTGATTACCTCCTTTGCCGCCGGCTTTCAGCGGGACGCCTCTCTATTTTATATTGTGGGCATTGGCCTGTCGGCCAACCTGGTTCTGTTTGCAGTCGGCGTCCTGATGGCCCGACGGAAGGACAAGAACTGCAAATATTTCTATGGGCTGAATATCCCCGGCTACAGCATCGGCACCTTTATCATCCCCTTTGCCCAGAGCTTTGTCGGGCCGGCGGGTGTGGTGGTCGCCTGCATGTTCGACATCGGCAACTCTCTGATGTGTACCGGCTTTACATACTCTATTTTGTCGGGCCGGCTCGAGGGCGCCGGCTCGCAGGGCGCGCTGCGGCGCACGCTGTCCAAGCTGGGGCACTCCACCGCATTTCTCACCTACTGCGCGCTGCTTCTGATCAGTATTTTCGGCCTCTCCATCCCCCACGCGGTGCTCCAGTTTACGACCACCGTGGGCGACGCCAACAGCTTCATGAGCTTTCTCATGATCGGCACCATGTTTGAACTCCACCTGGAGCGGCAGCATGTGAGGCAGGTCTGTACGGTGGTTCTGACCCGGCTGGCGGCGGCCATCGTGTTTGCGCTGCTGGCACTGTGGGTGCTGCCGCTTCCGCCGCAGACCTGCCATGTACTGGCCATGATCGCCTTCGCCCCCATCCCTGCAACGCCGGTGGCCCTGACGGAGCTTGCCACCGGCGACGGGAAACTGCCAAGTCTTGCCTGCTCCGTCACCATTCTGCTCGCCATCGTGGCCGTCACGGGTCTTGCGTTGGGCGGCGCAGGCTGAGCCACACCGCGCTGATTCAGATCTGACGAATACCTTTCCATTGAAAAGGGGCTGATTTATTCGTATAATGGAAAGACAGGCCCGATGCGGGCACTGGGTGTGCTATGCCACCTCGAAACCAAGAAGGGGGAAGCGACTTGGCTGGTCTGTCTCAACAGCAGGCGCTCCACCAGGAGCTCCAGCAATATCAGATTCTTCAATTGAATGTT
>JAHZEE010000033.1:4674-5840 GCA_019421975.1 Clostridiales bacterium
GGATGGGGCTGACGCGGGACTGCGGTCAATATGAGCAGGGGCTGGCGGTTGGACGCTGGCTTGGCAGCGCCGCGCCTGAACGGCCGGAATACAGCGCGGCGGACGACGATTTGACAGTCCCCGACATTCCCTGCGCCGACGAGGAAACTTTAGAGGCCCATCTGCGTATGCAGATCTGCTTCTCCAAGCTCTCCAGCGAGCTTCGCGCCGCCGTCTCGTTTTTGATCGGCAGCCTGGATGAGAACGGCCGGCTGCCGCTGAGCGCGCAGCAGATTGCCGCCGCCAGCCGCTGCAGCCTGGACTGTGCCCAGCAGGCCATCACGCTGGTCCAGTCTCTGGATCCGGCAGGCGTTGCCGCGCACGATCTGGCCGAATGCCTGCTGCTGCAGCTCCAGGCGCTCCCGGTGCGCTCAGAGGCCGCTGAGGCCATTGTCCGCACCTGTCTGAGCGCGATCACCTCCACCTCCGCAGCCGGTATCGCCGCAAAATGCGGCCTGCGCCCAGAGCAGGTGAAGCACGCCATTGCGCTGATCCGAACCCTGGATCCCCGCCCCGGCGCGGCCTACAACAGCAGCGCCGCCCCCTGCATTGTGCCCGATATCATCGCCAGACCGGACGGTGCGGGCGGCTGGGAGCTCCAGCTCAACGACCGATGGATTGGCACCATCGGCATCAGCCAATACTACACAAAGCTGCTGCGTACAGCCGATGATCCGGATGCCAGCGCGTATCTGGCCAACCGACTGCAGCATGCAAAGCAGCTGATGGCGGCCATCGAACGGCGGCGCGCCACCATGCTCGAGATTGCCCGGACCATCTTGTCCGTGCAGGCCGGCTTCTTCCGGGACCATGCGCCGCTGGTGCCGCTGCAGCTGGATCAGATCGCAGAGCAGGTGGGATGTCACAGGTCCACCATCAGCCGCGCCATCCGCGGTAAATATTTGAGCTGGCCCGGCGGATGCGTTGCACTGCGGCAGATGCTTGTCCAGTCCGCCGCCTGCTCCGGCCAGACCCAGGACCGGGTCCTGGCCGAAATCCGCAGGCTGATTCTCCAGGAGGACCCCCTGCACCCTCTGAGCGATCAGGCCATCTCTGAGGCGCTGGCCGCGTGCGGGACGCAGATCGCGCGCCGGACGGTTGTCAAGTATCGAGAAATGCTGGGGCTG
>JAHZEE010000033.1:5850-11240 GCA_019421975.1 Clostridiales bacterium
GGGGGGCGCCGGGTCCCGCGGCGGGGGGGGGTACAGAGCCGGGAAAAGCGGGGGCGGCCCCGGGCCCCGGGGGGGGGGCCCCCCCCCCCCCCCCCCCCCCCCCCGCAGGTGAAAGGAGTTCAGCCCTATGAACTTAACAGAACTGTCTGCACAGGAACAGATCCCCCATCTGTCTGTCAATCAATCCCACTTTCATCCGCCGCTTTTGACCGCCTTTGAAATGAGCGACTTCTGCGGGGATGCCTTTTACACCGTCCGCCCCGACGGACTGATTACCAGCGTCAACAAGACCTGCGAGACGATCTTCGGTGTGCCGCCGGAGGAGATGGTGGGAAAAAACATCGAGTCACTCTGGGAGACCGAGGTCTTTGCCCCTGCGATCATCTACCGGTTCGGCTACACCCAGAACACCGTCAACGAGCTGATCGATCAGCTCGACACCCAGGAGGTTGTCAAGCCGCCGGACGGCCGCTGGCCCAGGCTGTCCATGGTCGCGGCCAGCACCCGGTGCATCGTCTCCGGCATCTCTCAGCTGCCCCGGACCGGGCGCTATGTTCTGTATGTGTGCGTGCCCGTCTACTCCGCCGATGGCGAGGTCTGCTTTGTCGACGCGGTCGTCCGGGATCTCACCTGGACCATGCAGATGCGAAATCAGATCCGCAGTCTGGAGCACCAGCTGAAGTATGAGCACATCCAAAATGCAACGGCCGAGAACCTGATTGGAAACTGCAAGCAGATGGACCACATCAAGTATCTGATCGGCCAGGTGGCCCGCAGCGACGCCACCGTGCTCATCACCGGAGAGACCGGCACCGGCAAAGAGGTGGTCGCCCGGGAGATTGTGGCGAAATCCAACCGCGCGGATAAGCCCTATATGTGTATCAACTGCTCGGCCATCCCCGAGACGCTCTTTGAATCCGAGCTGTTTGGCTATGAAAAGGGCGCCTTTACCGGCGCGCTCAACAAGCGCAGCGTCGGCCCGCTGGAGGGCGGCGACGGCGGCACCGTCCTGCTCGATGAGGTGGAGTCCCTGCCGATGATTATGCAGACCAAGCTGC
This sequence comes from Clostridiales bacterium, assembly GCA_019421975.1. Taxonomy (GTDB): domain Bacteria; phylum Bacillota; class Clostridia; order Oscillospirales; family Oscillospiraceae; genus CAKTFW01. The sequence continues at coordinate 6,909 of JAHZEE010000033.1, forward strand.
TGCGGGTGCTGCAGGAGCGGGAGATCATCCGGGTCGGCGGCGAGGGCGCAGTCAAAATCGACATCCGCTTCATCGCGGCCTCCAACCGGGACCTCAAGGCCATGGTCCAGGAGGGCGCCTTCCGCGAGGATCTCTACTATCGTCTGAATGTGGTGCCGCTGAATCTGCCGCCGCTCAAGGAGCGGGAGGGCGACATTCCGGCGCTCGCAGGCGCATTTCTGTCCAAGTTCAACCAGAAATACGGCCGGGACAAGTTCTTTGAGGCGGGCGCGCTGCTGCAGCTGGAGTCGTACGACTGGCCCGGCAATGTCCGCGATCTGGAGCACACCATCGAGCGGCTGGTGGTCATCGGCGAATTCTCCGAGATCACCAGCGCCGATGTCAACGCTGCCATCAACGGCACCCGCGTGGCCAAGGAGCCGATCACCGGCGCAGACCTGCGCACCATGATGGACTCCTATGAAAAGGTCATCATCTCCAACGCCATTCACAAGTACCACAGCACCCGCAAGGCAGCCGCTGCGCTGAACATCTCCCAGCCGACCTTCCAGCGCCGGATGAAGTACTTCGGCATCACGCCGCCCAGTGTGGAAAAGTCCTGAAAAAGCCCCCCAGGCGACGCCTGGGGGGCTTTCCCTATTCTTCTGCGGGCGTCGGCTGCTCCGCCGCCGCTCCATGGGCGTTCTCATAGGCCTGCCTAATCTCCGGCGGCATCTGCTCCGGTGAGAGCTGCTTCAGGCGCTCCTCATCTCCGTCCAGAATCGCCTGCTCGTAATACCAGCACTTATATTTGAGCATGTCCAGTACCCGGTTCATGTGCGCGATCTCCGCCTCCACCGCCTCTCGCTGTCGCAGAAACATGGCCCTGCGCTGGGGATAGGTCGCACTGCCCTGCGCGCACCACTCCATGAACTGCTTGATGTCCCGGATCTCCATGCCGGACTTTTTCAGGCATTCTATCACCCGGAGCGCCTCAAGCTCTGTCTCCTCAAACCTCCGGATTCCCGCCGTACGCTGCAGATTTGGGAACAGCCCTTCTTTGTCGTAATATCGCAGCGTGGACACCGGCAGCCCAAACCGCTCCGAGACCTGACCAATGGAGTACATCCTGACATCCCCCTCAAAATTCACAAAAAGTTCAAAGTTATCCCCTTGACCTAAAGTTAGGTTTAGCATTTATCATCATTCTATCAAAACGCGCCGGTGCTGTCAATGCGCCTGCACAATCTAAGGGAGGATACCAACATGCTTGGAACCTTTGAATATCACAATCCGACAAAGCTCTATTTCGGGCCGCAGTCTCTGGACGGGCTGAACCAGGAGCCGGCCAAGTACGGCGACCGTGTGGGGCTAATCTACGGCCAGGGTTCGATCCGGAAAAACGGGATCTACGATGCGGTGATGGAATGTTTGAAACAGAGCGGCAAACAGGTCGCCGAGATCTCCGGCGTCATGCCGAACCCCACCCTTGCAAAGCTGTACGAGGGAATCGCCATCGCCAGGGAGCACCGTGCCGACCTGCTGCTGGCTGTGGGCGGCGGCTCGGTCTGCGACTACGCCAAGGCAGTCGCCGTCTCGGTCCACTGCCAGGAGGATCCGTGGGAGAAATACTATCTCCGCTTTGAGGAGCCGGACTGCCAGCTGCTTCCGGTCGGCTGCGTGCTGACCATGGTGGGGACCGGCTCTGAGATGAACGCCGGCGCGGTCATCACCAATTCCGAGACGAAGCAGAAGATCGGCCATGTGTTTGCCGATGCGGATGTCATGCCGAAGTTCTCCATCCTGAATCCCCAGTTTACCCTGAGCCTGCCCCACGATCAAATGGTTGCCGGGATTTTCGACATCTTCAACCACATCTGTGAGCAGTACTTCTCCGGGGAGGACGACAACACCAGCGACTACCTCAGCGAGGGGCTGATGCGCTCACTGCTGCACGCCAGCCGGATTGCCAACCGGAACCCGCAGGACTACGAGGCGAGAAGCAACATCATGTGGACCGCCACCTGGGCGCTGAACACGCTCATCGCCTGCGGAAAGCCGACAGACTGGATGGTGCACATGCTGGGCCAGGCCGTCGGCGGGTATACAGACGCCACCCACGGCATGACCCTCTCCGCCGTCTGCCTGCCGTATTACCGCCACATTCTTCCCTACGGGCTCCCCAAATTTAAGCGGTTCGCCCTCGAGGTCTGGGGCGTGTCAGCCGAGGGAAAGAGCGACCGCCAGATTGCAGAGGAGGGCCTGGCCGCCATGGAGCAGTGGATGCGGGAGCTCGGCCTGGCAATGCACATCTCAGAGCTTGGCGCCACACCCGAGATGGTGGAGGGGCTTGCAGATGTCACCAATGTGATGACCGGCGGCTACCATGTGCTCGACCGGGCGGAGATTGTCCAAATCTTCCGGGAGAGTCTGTCATAAGGTGCGGATCGCCGCTCTGTTTTTGTGTGGCTCACTCCGACTGAGGCCGCGCTCTTCCGCCTTTGCATTGCAGCCTTAAACCAGCCCCCGTCTCTGCTCAATCAGGTGTACAAACCGGTCGACCGTCTCCGGTGACTGGTGATCGAAAAACATGCTGTTTTTCGTATCCATCTCCGCAATCCGGCCCATATCCTCATCGGACAGGCTGAAATCAAATATCTCAAAATTCTCCTTCATTCGCGCTGCATGTGTGGATTTTGCCAATGTAACAATATCGCGCTGCATGAGCCACCGCAAAATAACCTGTGCCGCCGACTTTTTATATTTTGACCCGATCTCCTCCAGAATCGGGCTGCTGAAAATATTGTTTTTCCCCTCTCCAAACGGCGCCCATGCGGCCGGCTGTACATGACGCAGAATCATGTTTTTCTGCGCTTCCACCTGCTGAAAGAAGGGGTTGATTTCCACCTGGTTGACCTGCGGCACAATCCGATTAAATGCGGCTATGTCAGCCAGCCTGTCCGGCGCAAAATTGCTGACGCCGATCGCCCTGAGCTTTTTTTCCTCATACAGGCACTCCAACGCGCGGTAGGCGGCGTATGTATCGTTGACGGGCTGGTGCAGAAGCACCAGATCGATATAGTCGGTTCTCAGCTTCCGCAGGGATGTTTCAATGGACTGTTTTGTCTTTTCGTAGCCATAGTTGTCAATCCAGACCTTTGTGGTGATAAAAAACTCTTCTCTTGGCACGCCGCTCTCTGCAACCGCCTTTCCGACCTCCGCCTCGTTGAAATACGACTGCGCAGTGTCAATCAGCCGATACCCCACATCAATTGCGGCACGGACGCTTTCTTCGCATTCCTCGCGGGGAATCTGGAACACGCCGAACCCGAGCTTCGGTATTCTTACGCCGTTGTTCAATACTGCAAATTCCATTTTCATTTCTCCTTGACATATTTTCTGTTTTTGAATAAACTGATTATATTCTACGGTAGTCACTACCGGTCAAGCCCTAAAAAAATTTTTTTGCGAGGGAACAGAAACATGTATCACTCTATGAAGGAAGTATGCAGAGAGGTCGGACTGTCTTATGAGACATTGAAATTCTACTGCAACGCCGGCCTGATTCCAAATGTGAAACGGGACGAACAGAATCGCAGAATTTTTGACGATAAGACGGTCGGTTGGATTAAGGGGCTGATTTGTTTAAGACGCTGCGGTATGCGTATAAATGAGATGAAGGCATTTCTTGAGCTGGGACTGAAGGGGAAAGCATCGATTCCAGAGCGCAGCGCTATTTTGATGGAGCAAAAGATTCTGCTGGGAAGAAAAATCGAGGCGCTCCAGGAAACGCTTTCCTATATAGACACAAAACTGGCATTTTATGAGGATGTTGTGCATGGCAGGGCAGAATATGTCAGCAATCTGATCCCTGATACAGAAGCCCGTTAACGCGGCTGGTTCGGCCGGCATATGCACCGCTTCAGAGACAGAAACACCGGAGCGCTGTCTGATTCTCAAATCAGGCAGCGCTCCGGTGTTTCTGAATATTTCCAAAGGGCACTTCCAGTCGCTGCCGCCGCAGTCGACCCGCAGGACTTATTACCATTCAGCAAGACCGGGCGAGGCGGTCAATGGCGGCGCACTTGTGCGCCGTTCATCTCGACCATTGACGGCCCCGCCTGGGTTGCTATTGCGTGCACCCCGAAACAGTGATTTTTACTATCCGTTAGGAAGAGAACCTGATGTTGAGAGGAAACTCAATCTTCCCAAGAGATATTGCCCAGTTCGATTTGTTTCAGTATCTCGGCCCATTCCTCGGGAGTGAATTTGGACTCGTCATCATGGCTGACAGAAACTAAGGTCATATCCATATGGACTGTATTTTGCAAATCAGGACTATCCATGTTCGCC
>JAHZEE010000034.1 GCA_019421975.1 Clostridiales bacterium
GTTCTGCTGCGGCATCGCCTGCTCCGCCGAGGGCCAGGCGACTGCCTCCGGCAGCTATATCATCAATCTGCTGCTGGCCAATGTCTGTAAGCTGAATGTGACCCGGTTCCCGTATGAAATCGTCCGTTTGGCAGAAGATATTGCCGGTGGCCTGATGGTCACAGCGCCGTCTGAGGCGGACTTCCGGGATCCGAAGCTGGGTGCTTACATTGAGAAGTATCTGCGCGGCAACCCCAAGTTCTCCACCGAGAACCGTTTGCGCGTGATGCGCCTGATCGAGAACCTGTGCCTGGGCACGGCAGCCGTCGGCTACCGCACCGAGTCCATGCACGGCGCAGGCTCCCCGCAGGCAATGCGCATTATGATCTCCCGCCAGAGCAACCTGGAGCACAAGAAGAGCCTGGCAGCCGCACTGGCGCATGTGAAATAATTTCGATAAGGAAGATTGATTGCTTTGACCATGTTAGATCGCATCGAGAAAGTGCTGGACGAGAAGGTGCGTCCGCAGCTTTCCGAACACGGCGGCGCCATCCGCTCCGTGGAATTTGAGGATGGAATCTACCGATTCGAGTTCCTTGGCGCGTGCTCCGGCTGCCCCTCCGCCTATATCTCCACCGAGGAGATTGTGGGAAAGGAGCTCATGGACGCCATCCCGGAGATCAAGCAGGTTGTCCTGATCCAGAGTATCAGCGAAGATCTGTTGGAGCAGGCGCGCAAAATTCTGCACCACGAAATGTAAATCACTCAAACGGGCACCCCGCAGCCGTGGGATGCCCGTTTGGGCTGTTATAAAGCAAATTGACAAATTTATCACAAAGAAAAAGGAGCGTATCTATGAGTCTGGTAGCGTATGAGAAGAGAGGTCACCTTGCGGTGATCACCATGCAGAACACTGCAAAGCTCAATGCCCTGAGCCTGTCCTTCCTGAGCGATATTTCAGAGGCATTTGAGAAGGTGGAGGCGGATCGTGAGATCTTCTGCTGTATTCTGACGGGCTGTGAGAAGGCGTTTATTGCCGGTGCGGACATCTCTGAGATGGTCCATCTGTCCGCTGCGGAGTCGCTGTTCTGGGGCAAGGCGGCGTCGGATCTGGGCAACCGGATTGAGCACTGCCGGGTGCCTGTGATTGCAGCCATCAACGGCTTCTGCCTGGGCGGCGGCAACGAGGTCGCCATGTCCTGCGACATCCGCTATGCCTCTGAGAAGGCCAAGTTTGGCCAGCCGGAGGTGGGCCTCGGCATCACGCCGGGCGCCGGCGGCACCCAGCGTCTGCCCCGCCTGATCGGCGCCGGCAAGGCCAAGGAGCTGCTGTACACCGGCCGCGTGATCGGCGCGCAGGAGGCCTATGAGATCGGCCTGGTGCAGAAGGTTGTGCCCCACGAGGCGCTGATGGACGCCTGCCTGGCGCTGGCCGACGAGATCATGGCCAATGCACAGATCGCGGTGCAGGAGACCAAGAAGTGCGTGGATATGGGCCTCAACGCCAGCATCGAGGCCGGCGTGTCCTACGAGCAGCAGGCGTTTGCCGTCTGCAACGGCACCGAGGACAAGAAGATCGGCATGACCGCCTTCCTGGAGAAGAAAAAAGAGAAGAATTACATCTATCGGTAAGTGAGAGCGAAAAGCGCCCGGACAGCTTCCTGTCCGGGCGCTTTTTCTTGAATTTGGAATAATCGCCGGAATTTGTGTGAATACTACGGACACAGGGAGGTAATCAAATGAACTTTTTACAGTCCAAGACCGCGATCAACCTGGCCCGCAGCTTTGCCGGCGAGTCCCAGGCGAGAAACCGCTACACCATCTACGCCGAACAGGCCCGCAATGAGCAGCAGGAGTATCTGGCGCGGATCTTTGAGCAGACCGCAGACAATGAGCGGATCCATGCCAAGGAATTTCTGGAGAAGATCCAGCAGTACGCCGGCGAGCCGGTCAAGAATCTGGAGATTGACGGCGGGTACCCCTATCCGCTGGGCAATACAGAGCAGAACCTGACCTTTGCCGCGGAGGGAGAGCTGGACGAGCACAAGAACGCCTATCCGGCCTTTGCGGCCATTGCGCAGGAGGAGGGCTTCACGGAGGCCGCGCAGCTGTGGAAGATGATTGCGGTGATTGAGGGTCTACATCACAATGTCTTCCAGGAGGCGCACTTCCAGCTCACCTCTGGCACGCTGTACCGTAAGCAGCAGCCGGTGGTGTGGCGCTGTATCAACTGTGGCTATGTCTATACGGGGACAGAGCCCTGGGAGATCTGCCCGGTGTGTGGAAAACCCCACGGCTGGGTAGAGGGGTATGTGGATACCCATGCGATTCCCAAGTCCTAACCCTGGATGAATTCCTGCCGGGCAAACCCAATGGTGCCGTCGTATTCCACCACATACCAGGCGCCCGTCTCGTTGATGATGGTGACGGCAGCGCCGTTGGGAATTTGCCGCAGCACCCGTGAGGTGACGATGGGCAGGTTTCGCAGGTTGAGAGAGCCGGAACTGAGCGCCACCTGACCGGTGCGCTCCGGGCCCGGCGTCAAAAACGGAACACCAAAGTATTCCGTCACAGAAAGTGCCAGAGATTGCGCGATGGAGGAGAGGTTATCTTGAATCCACCGCGCATCTTCTTCGTTGTCGTGGAATGCCAGCTCCAAAAGCACGGAGGGAGCGCGGGTCTGCCGCAGCTCTCCGATGGCGGTGGTGGCCTCCGCACGGGCCAGCTCTGGCAGGGGATAGAGCTCTTTGAGATTGTCGATGAGGATCTCCGCCATGCGCAGTCCGGAGATACTGGTGGGATAGTAAAAGGCGATGGAGCCGCGGATGCGGCCGGCCAGCGCCTCTGGGGAGGCGTTGGAGTGCAGCGACAGATGGAAGTCGTGGTTGCCGCGGTTGGACTGCCGGATGGAGGTGACAGCGGAGCCGTCGGGATCGTTGCGCGTGACATTGATGCCGGAGGCGCGTAGATAGGGCTCCATCTCATCGGCCAGCCGGTTCATCCAGTACTGTTCACTGCCGCCGTTTACATAGAGATTGGCCTTCTGGGTAGAAGGGCTGAGAAAGAGATCGGGCATTGTGGTCACCTTTTTCTTTTTGTTCATTCTATGTGACGCGCAGAAAAAGGTGCACAGATCCGGCCGGACCGGTTCCTTTCCGTGGAACGGCTGTGTTATAATGAAAAAACCGAAATCAGATCAGACGATAACAGGAGGAATCGCTTTATGGCATATACAGTCAGTGAAAAATTGTGTCAATATGTCAAGGAGGGGATGGAGCACAACCCCTTTGCCGTGCTCAGCCGCCTGGTGTATGAGGGCATCTATCGGGAGATCACCGAGGGCCGCCTGACCATTGACGACAGTGTCAATATGTCGAAATTTGCAGAGGCGCTTGGAATCTCCCGCACGCCGGTCAGCATTGCCGTCAACGATCTCATCAAAGATGGCCTGATGGAGAAACGGAAGGACAACCGGCTGACTGTGAAAAAGATCACCTCTGCCGAGGTGTCCCAGCTGTACGAGGCGCGGCTGACCATTGAAGTGGAGTGTGCCTACCTGGCCGCGCGGCGCATCACAGATCCGGAGCTGGAGCGGCTGCGGAAAATTTTGGAGGGCTTCCAGCGGGCGGACGAGACGGAGGACCTCAGGCTCTATATCCAGTGCGATAAGAAATTCCACGATGTGGTCGTTGCAGCGGCAAGAAACCGGCTGCTCGCCGGCGCCTACAGCTGCCTGGAGGGGCTGCTCCAGTGTTACCGGTACCAGAATCTCAAATATGACTACAAAACTATGTGCCACCGGAACGGCGTCCAGGACGAGATGGACTACCATCGGTGCATCTATGAGTCGCTCAGAAGCCATATGCCGATGGAGGCCAAGAATGCCATGTTCCGCGATGTGGAGCGGATGCATGCCACCATGTTTATGGTGGCGTTCTCCTAGATTGATTAAAACGGCACAGCTCTGTGTGCAGCTCCGGGCCGCAGTGCCGGCGCCCGCATTAAAATCTGTGCAGACCCAGCTGCCTTTTGGGGAATTACACTGAATTTGACGCATCTGAAGCGCCCCTATATAATCAGAGTATCCAAAACAGACGAGGGGGCAACCAAAATGTACATGACAATGAACAACGGCTGTAAAATTCCAATGCTGGGCCTGGGCTGCTTTAAGGCCGGGGAAGAGCGCTGCGTCAAGGCAGTGGAGACGGCCGTCTCCGTGGGATACCGCCACTTTGACACGGCCAACCACTATGAAAACGAGAGATATGTCGGACAGGGGATCCGGAACAGCGGGATTGACCGGTCCGAGGTGTTTGTGGTCAGCAAGATCTGGCCCACCAGCTTTGCAGATCCGGTCAAGGTGATCGAGTTCAGCCTGAAGGCGCTCAACCTGGACTATATTGACGCCTACCTCATCCACTGGCCGGGGCTGGACCCCGACGCCCGGTACCGGGTCTGGGAGACGCTCCTGCGATACCGGGACATGGGCTACATCAAAGGGGTGGGTGTGTCAAACTTCAAAAAGGCCCATCTCGTGGACCTGAAGGAGAAGTTCGGCATGGATCCCTGCATGAACGAGTTTGAGATCTCGCCCTGGCTGCAGAAGCCGGAGGATTACCAGTACTGTCAGGAGAACAAGATCGTCATGTCCGCCAGCGTGCCGTTTGCCAAGGGGGACATTCTGACAGATCCGACGCTCCAGGAGATTGCGAGAAAGCACAACAAGGATGTGGCGCAGGTGGTGGTGCGCTGGAACCTGCAGCGCGGCAACTGCGTCATCCCCAAGTCCTCCAATCCGGAGCGGATCCGGAACAATTTCCAGGTCTTTGATTTTGAGCTGGATCAGGCCGACATGGACCTGATTGCCACGCTGGATCGGGAGAAACACTACGGCAGCGACCCCTTCAAGTTCACCGGCGACTACTGGCACTTTGAAGACGCATATCCGGATGATGGATCCAATCAACAGTGAGGTGGGAAAAATGACAGACCGAATTCAAGCGATGCGTACAGCCTTTTTGCAGGCAACCCGCGCTGTGGACACGGAGCGGGCGGTGCTGGTGACGGAGAGCTACCGCGCCAACGAGGACAAATCAGAGGCCATGAAGCGGGCACTGTCCATGCAGCACATCTACGAGAACATGACAATCTCTATCCGGGATCATGAGCTGATCGTGGGCTGCTATGCGCCCAAGCTGCGCGGTACCCCCATGTTCCCGGACTATGGCACGGGCTGGATCATGGCCCAGATGGACGATCTGCCCACCCGCGGGAACGACCAGTTTGCCATCACGGAGGAGCAGAAGCAGACGCTGCGGGCCTGCTGTGAATACTGGAAGGGCCTGTCGCTGGACTGCAGGGTTCGGGCGGCTGTGCCGCCGGAGCTGCAGCAGGTTCTGGACCACAATGTGGCCTATAACACGATCTTCCACTGCCAGTCGCCGGGACACTTTGTAGCAGGCTTTGACTATCTGCTCAAGACGGGCTTTTCCGCCATCATCCAGACCTGCCGGGAGAAGCTGGCCGCGCTGCAGATCGACTGCGACGACTATCTCGACCAGCGCGATCTGTATGAGTCGTGTATGATCACCCTGCAGGCGGTGATTGCCTATGCCAACCGCTTCGCCGCTCTGGCAAGGCAGATGGCGGAGCAGCAGACAGACGAGGTGAGGCGGGCAGAGCTGCTGCGCATTGCGGAGAACTGTGAGCGAGTGCCGGCCCAGCCGGCACGGAACTACTGGGAGGCTTTGCAGTTTGTCTATCTGATCCAGATGACCATCCGGATGGAGGGCAACGCGCTCGGCGTCAGCCTGGGCCGCATGGATCAGTACCTCTATCCCTACTATCAGGCGGATGTAGACGCCGGGAGGCTGGACTATAATGCCGCGCTGGAGCTCATGGAGTGCTTCTACTTAAAACTCAGCGAGATTGACAAGGTGGCCTCCAACGAGTCCGCAGCCGCGCTGGCAGGCCCGGCCCATGGGCAGACCATCACCGTCGGCGGTACCCGGGCCGATGGCAGCGATATCACCAACGACATCACACTGATGGTCCTGGAGGCGGACCGGGAGGTTGCGCTGGCGCAGCCGGACATTGCTGTACGCATTCACCGCGGCACCAGCCAGCGGCTCATCGATGCCGCCACGACCAATGTAAAGATCGGTCTCAACAAGGTCAAGGTCTGCAACGACGAGATTGTGCAGGCGGCCCTGCGCCGCTGCGGCGTGCAGGCGGAGGAGTGCTATAACTTCTCCTACCTGGGCTGCAGTGAGCCTGTGATTGAGGGGCACACCAACAGCTGGGGCAACTGCGGCCATGTGAATCTGGCCAAGTGCCTGGAGCTGGCGCTGAATGACGGCAGATGTATGCTGACCGGAGTGCAGATGGGGCCGCACACCGGCGATGCGTCGGCGTTCTCCACCATGGAGCAGGTACTGGAGGCCTACCGCACCCAGGTAAACTATTTCACAGACGCCCTCGTGAAGTATGACCGGATCATCGATCTGTGCCACCGGCGGTATCTGCCGCTTCCGTTCTGCTCTGTCGCAGTGGAGGACTGCATTGAGACTGGCGTGGGCTTTGAAAACGGCGGCGCCAAGTATAACTTTACCTCCCCCCTGGCGGTGGCGCCCATCACGGTGGGCGACTCGCTGATGGCCATTAAAAAGCTGGTCTTTGAAGAGCAAAAGCTGACGATGCCCCAGCTGCTGGAGGCGCTGCGGACGGACTTTGCAGACGCTGAGCCGCTGCGCCTGATGCTGCGCAACCGCGCGCCCAAATACGGCAATGATCTCGACGAGGCAGACGCCATGAGCAGCTATGCCATCTCAGTGTTCTGCGACGCGCTGGAGGGGCGGAAAAATGCCCGCGGCGGCATCTTCACCGCCGGTATCTACTATCTGACTGCCAATGTGCCGAATGGGGCACGGACCGCCGCCTCGGCCAACGGCCGTCACGCCTATGAGCCGCTCAATGACGGCGGTATCTCCGCCACCCACGGCGACGACCGCCACGGCGCCACGGCGCTGCTGCGTTCGGCCGGAAAGCTCTGCAATGTGCGGGCTGGGCACGGCTCTGTCCTGAACCAGCTGCTGCATCCGTCCATCTTTTCCGGCGAGGACGGGGCCAGGAATTTTGGGGAATACCTCCGCAGTATTGTGGACTGCAATATCTGGGAGGCGCAGTTCAATGTCATCACGCGGGAGGATCTGATCCAGGCCCAGCTGCACCCGGAGCAGTACCGCGCGCTGGTGGTGCGGGTGGCGGGCTACAGCGCCTTTTTCACCGGCCTGAGCAAGGCGACGCAGGATGACATCATCACCCGCACAAGCCTTGTGAGCTATTGACCATGGACGGCTGTGTATTTGATATCCAGCGCTTCAGCGTCCACGACGGCCCTGGAATCCGAACGACGGTTTTTTTAAAGGGGTGCCCGCTGCACTGCCTGTGGTGCAGTAACCCGGAGTCCCAGCACAGCGCGCCGGAGATGCTGTTCAATGAGGAATTGTGCATCGGTTGCGACAGCTGTGTGCAGGCCTGTCCGTCGGGCGCCATTGAGCCGGGGCGTTTTTTGCCGGAGCGGTGTACTGGCTGCGGCGCCTGCTGCGAGGTCTGCTATGCCGAGGCGCGCTTCCAGAAGGGGCAGAGGATGACGCCGGAGGCGGTTTTGGAGACGGCGGTCCGGGATCGGAGCTTCTATGCGCGGACCGGAGGCGGCGTCACCTTCAGCGGCGGCGAGCCGCTGTGCCAGATCGAATTTTTGACCCAGGCGCTGCAGCTCTGCCGGGCACACGGGATTGGAACGGCCATCGAGAGCTGCGGCTGCGCGTCGTGGGAGGATCTGGAACGGATTGCGCCGCTGGTCGATGTCTTTCTCTATGATATCAAGCATCTGGACCGGGAGAAGCACCGACAGTACACCGGTGGGGACTGTGCGCCAATTCTGGAGAACTGCCGCCGTCTGGCCCGGATTGCGAACCGGCTGGTGGTGCGGGTACCCGTCATCCCGACCTTCAATTTTGAGCTGGAAACTCTGACACAGATTGTCCGCTTTGCAGAGCAGATCGGCGCGGCGGAGGTGGATTTTCTGCCCTACCACCGGATGGCGGAAAACAAATACCGCTATCTGGGCCGCGACTACTGGAATCCGGGTGTGGAGCGGTTGACGGCAGACCAGGTGGAGGCGGTGACACGGCATATAACCTCCGCGCTGAAGATCAAGATAGGCGGATGAGCTGCGCTGGGGGCTCGAAAGACGGCGTTTTTGACAAAATGCGGGAAAGCTGAAAGGGCAGGGATGACGATGAGAATAGATTATAATACGATGGAGGAAATGAGAATACCCGGTATGAACCATGGTACAGGTGAAATGACGGCAAAGATGTCTGCAGACGAGAGCGGAAAATACATCCTGTGCCGCATTCACGCCAACGGCTCGATTGGCCTGCACCGACATGAAACAAGCGATGATATCAACTATGTGATCTCTGGTACAGGAAAGGCGATCTGTGATGGAGCGGAAGAACGGTTGACGGCAGGTGTCTGCCATATCTGCCGGAAGGGCTCCGTGCACAGTATCCTGAACACAGGAGACGAGGATTTGGTTTTGTGGACGGTTGTGGTAGAGCGATAAATCACAAAAAAGAGCAGCCAACCCGAAAGGGTTGGCTGCTCTTGCAATTTCTGGGATCAATAGCCGCCCATGCCGGCTGCGGCAGCGCCCGCCTGTGCGGAAGCCAGTGCCGCATCACCCACGGGATCGGGCTTCTCGACGACCAGCGCCTCGGTGGTCAGCACGCAGGCGCTGACGGAAGCGGCGTTCTCCAGCGCGCTCCGGGTGACCTTGGTCGGATCGACAATGCCGGTCTCCAGCATATCACAATAGGCCTCGGTGTAGGCATTGTAACCATAGTTGACCTTGTGGCTGTTGCGGATCTTCTCGTAGATCACAGAGCCGTCGACACCGGCGTTTTCTGCAATCTGGCGGATCGGAGCCTGCAGCGCCTTGGCGACAATCAGTGCGCCGGTCTTCTCGTCGCCCTGCAGCTTGGCGAGCATCTTCTCGACTGCCGGGATAGCGTTGACATAGGCGGTGCCGCCGCCGGCGACAATGCCCTCTTCCACAGCTGCGCTCGTCGCGTTCAGCGCGTCCTCAATGCGCAGCTTCAGCTCCTTCATTGCAGTTTCGGTCTGCGCGCCGACCTTGATGACGGCCACGCCGCCGGCCAGCTTCGCCAGACGCTCTTCCAGCTTCTCCAGGTCAAACTCGGAGGTGGTCATGGACTTGGAGGCCTCAATCTCTGCAATGCGGGCCTGCACATCCTCACTCTTGCCCTCGCCGTCGACAATGATGGTCTTTTCGCGGCCGACCTTGACCTGATGGGCGCGGCCCAGATCGCTCAGCTGGGTGGCCTTCAGATCCATGTTCAGCTCTGCGGAGATGACCTTGCCGCCGGTGACAGCTGCGATGTCCTGCAGCATGGCCTTGCGGCGGTCACCGTAGCCCGGCGCCTTGACGCAGACACAGTTGAAGGTGCCGCGCAGCTTGTTGACCAGCAGGGTGGACAGCGCGTCGCCCTCGACATCCTCTGCAATGATGACCAGCTTCTGGCCGGCCTGCATGATCTGCTCGAGCAGCGGCAGCAGCTCCTGAATGCTGGAGATCTTCTTGTCGGTGATCAGAATGAACGGCTCGTCGAGCACGGCCTCCATCTTGTCGGGATCTGTAATCATATACGGAGACAGGTAGCCGCGGTCAAACTGCATGCCCTCGACAATCTCCAGCTCCGTCTCGGCGGTCTTGCCCTCCTCGACGGTGATGACGCCGTTCTTGCCGATCTTCTCCATGGCCTCTGCGATCAGACGGCCGATCTCCTCATCGCCGGAAGAGACGGTGCCGACGCGGGCGATGTCTGCCGAGCCGTCGACCACCTTGGAGTTGGCCTTGATGGCCTCAACAGCGGTCTTGACGGCCTTGTCGATGCCCTTGCGCATCACGATGGGGTTTGCACCGGCGGACAGGTTCTTGAGGCCCTCGGTGGTGATGGCCTGGGCCAGAACGGTTGCGGTGGTGGTGCCGTCGCCGGCCACATCGTTGGTCTTGGTGGCTACCTCGCGCACCAGCAGCGCGCCCTGGTTTGCAAAGCCGTCGTCCAGCTCCACATCCTTTGCAATGGTCACGCCATCGTTGGTGATGAGCGGCGTGGAGTACTTGCGCTCCAGCACCACATTGCGGCCCTTCGGGCCCAGGGTGACCTTGACGGTGTTTGCGAGCTGATCAATGCCGGACTGCAGCGCCTTCCGTGCTTCCTCGCCATAAATAATCTGCTTTGCCATATCTATCAGTTCCTCCTAACTTACTTCGTAACGATCGCCAGAATATCGGCCTGGCGGACAATGGTGAAGGTCTCTTCATCGATCTTCACTTCTGTACCGGCGTACTTCGAGGCGATCACAGTGTCGCCAGCCTTGACAACCATCTTGACCTCGTTGCCGTCGACAACGCCGCCAGGGCCAACGGCGACAACCTCAGCATAGCTGGGCTTCTCCTTGGTGGCCGTCGACAGAATGATACCGGACTTGGTGGTCTCTTCCACCTCGGCCGGCTTCAGAATGACATGATCAAACAACGGAGACAGTTTCATTTTTATTCCTCCCAAAATAAATCCTATGGCGCCGCTGCGGCGGAAGCCATATTGTTTACCAAACCTTAGCACTCAACATTCCTGAGTGCTAACGACTATTATAATAGCCCAATGTTCCTATTTGTGCAAGCGTATTATTCCAAGTTATTGCGGGTTTAAATCACAAATTTACCAAAGAAAGCAATATAATTCCAGATTATCTCCTGAAATCTTTTGTTTACATTGAAATGCTCTTATTTTTAAAGCGGATTCTAAAAATAATTCGCTAAAACCCCCGGAGGCAACAAATTTTTGCCGGTATCTGCCCGAAAATTGCACAGTTCGTGCCAAAAATCGGCCGTTTGATACCGGAAAAGCGGGCAGACGGTGCGAAATTTACATACACGCAACCTAAAAACAGCAAAGAACACGCAAAAAAGCGAAAAGATGGCCTG
>JAHZEE010000035.1 GCA_019421975.1 Clostridiales bacterium
GCAGCGGGCCTCGGACTTCGTGCGCCGTCTGGGCTTCGGCCGCATCACCGTCACCACGGCCCAGCACCACGACCAGGTGATCGCCTACACCTCCCAGCTGGCCCATGTGGTCTCCAGCGCCTACATCAAAAGCCCCACCGCCGCCTCGTTTGCCGGTTTTTCCGCCGGCAGCTTCCGCGACATGACCCGCGTGGCGTTTTTAAACGCCGACATGTGGACCGAGCTGTTTCTGGACAACCGCGGGCCCTTGCAGCAGGAGATCGAGGGCATCATCGGCCAGCTGCACGCCTTCTCAGAGGCGCTCAAAACGGGGGACGCCGCGCTGCTGCACGCGCTGCTGCAGGACGGGCGCGAGAAAAAAATCCAGGCGGACGCCCTGCTGCAGTCGGACACCACCTGTTGAGATTTCCACAGTTATACACCGTTTTTCACAAGTTCTCCACAGAAAATCTGTCACATTTGGCTGCTTGACATCTGTCGGGCAGCCACTTTTCCACAGGCTGTGCAGCGTCTCAGCGGCGCAGCCGCTGCAGCTTCGCCAGCAGATCCTGCCTGTGCCGCTTCAGCAGCAGGGTAATCCGCGCCACGCCCACCGCAAAGGTCAGGCCCGCAAGCGCCAGGGGGTGGTGAAACCCAAACAGGCCAAACAGCCCGTACCCCAGCGCCGAGACCGCCAGCAGCGGGATCAGGCAGATGACATAAAAGCGGACCAGATAGCCGCAGTTGCTGAGCGTCTGAAAATACTGCTCCCACTGCGCCTGCGTGGGGTGGCTGAGATAGTACTTGAGATAAAACGCCCCCAGCAGGCAGGGGACAAAGAGCAGCGATGCCAGCTCCAACAGCCCCAACAGTAACAGGATTCCACCTAGAATTGCCATTGCATTGCCTCCAAGGTCCATTCAGTTTTCCTATCCTATCATATTCCGCTGCGTTTTACAAGCTGCGTCCGAATCGCACCGGGACGGCGCACTTTGCCTTGCAAATCAGCAGAGGCTATGGTAAGATAGGAGAAATATTCCTGGTGAGGTGGTAGGGTATGAGACGAGTCCTGGTGGCCATGTCCGGCGGCGTGGACAGCGCTGTGACGGCGGCGCTGCTGCAGGCGCAGGGCTACGAGGTCGCAGGCGGCACCATGCTGCTGCGGCCCGGCGGCGAGGCTGAGGCGGCCGACGCCCGGGACGCCGCGCAGCGGATGGGCATTCCATTCCATCTGTTTACATGGCAAGACGACTTCCAGCGGGAGGTCATCGAGCCGTTTCAGGCCGTCTATCAGGCTGGCGGCACGCCCAACCCCTGCGTCTTCTGCAACCGCGCTATCAAATTCGGCCGCTTTCTGCGCGCTGCGCTGGAGCTGGGCTACGACGGCATCGCCACGGGCCACTACGCCCGCATTGTGCAGGAGGGCGGCCGGTATCTGCTCCAGACCGGGCTGGACGCCGCCAAGGACCAGGCCTATATGCTCTACAGTCTCACCCAGGCCCAGCTCGCCCGCGTCCTGCTGCCCCTGGGGACCATGACAAAGGACCAGGTCCGGCAAAAGGCGCAGGAATTGGGGCTGATTCAGGCCCACAAAAAGGACTCCCAGGACATCTGCTTTATCCCGGACGGCGACTACATGGCCTATCTCACAGCCCGCGGCATGGCGCCCACGCCGGGACACTTTCTGGGGCCGGACGGCGAGGACCTCGGACCGCATCTGGGCGCGGAACGCTACACCATGGGCCAGCGCCGGGGCCTTGACATCCCCTACGGCGCGCGCATCTATGTGGTGGGCCGCCGGGGCGGAGACATCCTGCTGGGCCCGGAGCAGGCCCTCTATCACCGGCGCGTCTTTCTGCGCGATCTCAACTTTATCCCCTTTGACCGGCCGGACGGCCCCATCCGCGGCGAGGCGGTGCTGCGCTACTCCAAGCGCACCGCGCCCTGTACGCTCAGCCTGGCGGACGGCGGAGCCTGGCTCACCTTTGACGCGCCCCAGCGCGCCCCCACCTGCGGCCAGTCGGCCGTGCTCTACCAGGGCCAGACCGTGGTGGGCGGCGGCATCATCACCCAACTTGGAAAGGATGAAGGAGAATGAACGAGATAAAAGCGGTTGTATTGGCAGCCGGCAAGGGCACCCGGATGCAGTCCGAGCAGTGCAATTTGCCCAAGGTGCTCCGCACGGCGTGCGGAAAGCCCCTGCTGCACTATGTGCTCACGGCGCTGGACTTTATCCCCAGGCAGAACACACTGCTGGTGGTGGGCTACCAGCGGGAGAAGGTTCTGGACGCCTTTGCCGGCTATCCGTCGGCGGTGCAGGAGCCCCAGATGGGCACCGGCCACGCCGTACTCTGCGCCCGGCCGTTTTTGGATGGCTTCGACGGCACGGTGCTCGTCTGCTACGGCGACATGCCGCTGCTGCGCCGTGAGGTCTACGAGGGCCTTTTGGATTACCACCGCCAGGCGCAGGCGGCCTGTACCTTCCTCACCGGCACCTCCGAGCTGACGCTGCCCTATGGCCGCATCCTGCGGGACGCCGCGGAAGCATTTGTCCGGGTCATCGAGGATAAGGACTGCACGCCGGAACAAAAGCAGATCCGCGAGCTCAATGTGGGCATCTACTGCTTTGACGGACGGCTGCTGCCGGGCGCGCTGGACCGGCTCACCAACGACAACGCCCAACACGAGTACTACCTCACCGATGTGCCGGAGATCCTGCGCCGGGACGGGGGCAAAATTGCCCTGTACCGCCGGGAGCTGGGCGAGCAGATCATCGGCGTCAACACGCCGGACCAGCTGGCGCTCACAGAGCGGTACCTGATGCAGCGCTAAACAGATGAAAAAGTCCCCCCGTCCAAGACGGGGGGACTTTTTTTAGCCGAACAGCATGGGTGCAAACTTGTTCCAGTAGCCCATCACAAAGATGAACAGAATGACAAGCGGCAGCACCCAGGTCACATACCAGCGGATTTTGGACGGAAAGCGCAGTCCACGGCCCGTATTGGCCTCTTCCAGAAAGGAGTGCCAGCCCCAGCCGCACCGGCTGACGCAGAACAGCAGATACAGAAGCGAGCCCAGCGGCAACAGGTTGTTGCTGACAATAAAGTCCTCCAGGTCCAGAATCGCCGAGCCCTTGCCCAGCGGCTGGAAGCCGGAGAGCACATTGTAGCCCAGAATACACGGCATGGACAGCAGCAAAATGGCCGCCAGATTCACGAGAACCGCCTTTTTCCGGCTCCAGCCCCAGCGGTCGATGGCAAAGGAGATGATGTTCTCAAACACGGCGATGACCGTAGAGAGGGCGGCAAAGGCCATAAACACAAAAAACAACGCGCCCCAGAGCCGGCCCATGGCCATGTGGTTGAAAATGTTGGGCAGGGTGATAAAGATCAGCGACGGACCCTCGCCGGGCGAGACGCCGAAGGCAAAGCAGGCCGGGAAGATAATCAGGCCCGCCGTGAGGGCCACACAGGTGTCCAGGATCGTCACCCGCAAAGCCTCGCCGGCCAGCCGGTGCTCCTTGCCGATGTAGCTGCCGAAGATGGCAAGTGCGCCGATGCCCAGCGAGAGGGTGAAGAACGACTGGCCCATGGCGGCAAAGATACTCTCAAAGAGGATCATGTTGCCGTCGGCATCGTACATGAGGTTGTGGAAATTGGGCATCAGATAGAACTTGAGCCCCTCCGCCGCGCCCTCCAGCGTGACGGACCGGATCGCCAGAATCACCATGACGCCCAGCAGGCAGAGCATCATCCATTTGGTGATTTTCTCCACGCCGTTCTGCAGGCCCCGGGAGCAGATGGCCATACAGAGCACCACTACAATCGCCATAAACACGGTCATCACCACCGGCTGGCCCATGAGGGCGCCGAACTCCGCCTCCACACCCGCAGCGTCCAGGCCCACAAAGTCGCCCCGCACCATCTTGACAAAGTAGTACAACAGCCAGCCGGAGATGGTGGTGTAAAACATCATGAGCAGATAGTTGCCCGCGATGCCGAAGCCGCTGTACCAGTGCCACTTGGTGCCCTTTGGCTCGAGCGCATGGAACGAGCGCGCGATGCTCTTCTTGCTGGCGCGGCCCACGGAGAACTCCATGACCATGATGGGCAGGCCCATGAGAATCAGGAACACCAGGTAGACCAGCACAAAGGCGGCCCCGCCGTATTTGCCCGTGATATAGGGAAAGCGCCAGACATTGCCCAGGCCGATGGCACAGCCTGCAGAGATCAGCAGGAAGCCCAGCCGGGACGAAAAAGTTTCTCTCTCTTTCAAAATTCTTGCCTCCTCGGCTATTTTTTCACACAAATGGATATTATAGCAAAATTTGAACGGCCGTCAAGCGTCGTTTGCGGCGACAGGCTGCTTTTATGAAGAAACCTTAATTTGAGTGAGCTGTTCTTGTTCTCTGCGGCAAATTGTGATAAATTATGGTAAAACCTTGGAGGGGAGGGGGATCTGTGTCATGCAGATACAGGTCGATACGGTCTACAGCCGGCCGGTGCTGACCGCCATGGCGCGCGCCCTGCGCAAGACTCTGCGGCGGAAAAAGGCCCTCCGCACCCGCGCCCTCGGAGGCGTGCTGATCCTTGTCGCGGTGTGTACCATCGCCATCTCCTACACCTATGACCACTCCCCGCTGGCCGTGGGCAGCATGGCGGTACTGGCCCTCACGCTGCTGGGTGTGATGATCTGGGAGGACACCCTCAACGGCCTTCTGGCCCGGCGGCAGATACTGGCTGGGACCGAGACCGTGCAGACCACCTTCTCCGAGGACAGCTACTGCACCGTCACCCGGGCGGCCCGGAGCGAATGGCAGTATTCCCAGATCCAGCACATCTGCCAGAGCGCGGACTATCTCATCTTGCTGCTGGACAGCAACCACGCCCAGGTCTGCGACAAGGCCGGGTTTTCCGCCGGCACCCCGGAGCAGCTTATCTCGCTGCTTGTGCAGAAGACAGGCCGGGAGATCACCCCCATCTGACGATTAAACCGCGCGGCCCCGATTGGGAGCCGCGCGGTTTTTAAATGCCCAGAATCCAGAAGTAGCCCGCCTGAAGATCCTGCGGGCTGAGCCATTGCCGTATCGTCTCAAAAAAAGCCGGCACGGTGGGGTTGTCCAAATTTAGGATTTTACACCGCCGCTCCACCTGTCGCCACTGCTCCAGCGTCACCTGCTGCGGCCCATACCAGTTGAAGTCTCCAAAGACCGCGTTGAGATGGGGCTCCAGAATTTCAAAGGTGTCGATGTCGTCCGGGAAATAGAGCGAGTCCGGCGCCCAGTGGGTGTAGTGGCCGGAATGGGCGATCTCATAGGTATCGCCGCTGTAGACCTGCTCCAGCGTGAAAATGCGCAGCTCCACGCCCACGCCTCCTTTGCAGAAAAGCCCGGCTTCTGCCGGGCTTTTTCTCATTTCTTTGTGATGACCTCCAGGCCGCCCAGGTACTTGCGCAGCACCTCCGGCACCACGACGGAGCCGTCGGCGCGCTGGTTCTGCTCCACCATGGCCGGGAAAATCCGGGAGGTGGCAAGGCCGGAGCCGTTGAGGGTGTGGACATACTCAATTTTGCCCGTCTCAGCGCGGCGGAAGCGGATGTTGCCGCGGCGCGCCTGGTAGTCCCGGGCATTGGAGACGGACGAGACCTCCTTATAGCCGTTCATGGACGGAATCTGAATCTCGATGTCGTAGGTGCGGGCCATGGACGCCGAGCAGTCGCCGGCGGCCAGCTTCACGGTGCGGAAGTGGAAGCCCAGGTTCTTCACCAGGTTCTCAGCCTTTGTGACCAGCTCGTCGAAGGCCGCGTCGGAGTCCTCCGGCCGGGTGTACTGGAACATCTCCACCTTGTTGAACTGGTGGCCGCGGACCATGCCGCGCTCGTCGGCCCGGTGGCTGCCCGCCTCGCGGCGGAAGCAGGGGGTGTAGGAGAAGAACTTTTTGGGAAGGTCCGCCTCCGTGAGAATCTCGTCGCGGTACACCGACGCCAGCGCCGCCTCGGCCGTGGGCAGCATGTAGTGGACCCGGTCGTCGGTGGGGTTGGCGATCTTGTAGACCTCGTCGGCAAACTTCGGGAACTGGCCGGCGGTCAGGCCGCACTGATACTCCAGCATATGCGGCGGCAGGATGAACTCGTAGCCGTCGGCGGTGTGGGTGTCGATGAAGTAGTTGATGAGCGCCCACTCCAGCCGCGCGCCCATGCCGGTGTACATCCAGAAGCCGGAGCCGGCCAGCTTGGCGCCGCGCTCGTAGTCGATCATGCCAAGATCCGTACACAGATCCACATGGTGCTTTGGCGCAAAGTCAAACTGGTGCGGCGCTCCGAAGTAGCGCAGCGGCTCGTTGTTCTCCTTGCCGCCGGGCTTGAGGTCGGGGTCGGGCAGGTTGGGAAGCGAGAGCATCAGGGTGCGGTACTCAGCCTCCACATCCCGCAATTTCTCGTCGTTTTCGGCGATCTGGGTCTTGAGCTCGCCCATGCGGGCAAAGATCGGAGCCACATCCTCGCCGGCCTTTTTCTTCAGAGGGATCTCCTTGGAGACCTTGTTCTGCTCGGCCTTCATGGTCTCCGTGGCCGCGATCAGCTCCCGGCGCGCCACATCCAGCTCCAGGATCCGGTCCACCTGCGCGTCGCAGTCCACTTCCTTGGCCCGCAGGCCCGCCTTGACCGCCGCCGGGTCGTCTTTGATCCGCTTGATATCTAACATTGTTGTCACCTCAAACAAAAATTTCCTGATTTATTGACCGTTCCCGGTGTGCTCCGCGCCGCGCAGAGAATCGAGCAGCGCCCTGCCCTGTTCAGAGAGCACGGCCTCGCCGTCCGCCTGCTCCAGCGCCTGCAGGGCCGCTGCCAGCGCCGCCTCATCCTGCGCCTGCCGGGCCAGCTGGGCCTGCGCAAGCAGCTCATATGCCAGAGCTGTCTGCTGCGCCGTCTGCTGCGCCTGCTCCAGCGCCTCAGTCAGCTGGGCATTTTCCTCCTCGTAGGCGTTCAGCTGGTCGTTCAGCTCCTTGTTCTCCTCGGCCAGCTGCTCGTTGGCCGCCTGGAGCACCTGGGCATTCTTGAGCGCATTGAGGCTCGACTCGTTGAGCTCCGAGATGGTGGCGCGGGAGTCGCGCAGCTGCATGAAAAAGCTCAGCAGCACCAGCAAAAACGCCACCACAAACAAGATGGTCATATAGGTCAGCAGCGCCCGTTTTTTCTTCGGATTGAGGTCCTTGGGCGGCGCTGCCGGCGCTGCCTCCGCTGCGGGGGTGTTGGAAATCTGTGCCTCGTCCGGCGTCTGCTTTTCTTCTGTACTCATTTTTTCCGCTTGCCCTCCAGTTTTTGCAGCGCGTCCAGCAGCAGCTGCAGGTCGTCCTGCCCGTAGAATTCCAGATGGATCCGTCCCTTTCTTCGGCCGGTTTCGATCTTGACGCCCCGTCCGAGCCGCTGGGCCAGCTGCCGCTCACAGTCGGCCAGGTAGTCCACCCTCCAGGGCTTCTCCACCTCCTGGACCGGCGTCTGGGCCATCCGCTTGCACATGAGTTCCGCCTGCCGCACCGACAGCTCCAGCGCCGCGATCTTCTGCGCCGCGGCCTTCTGCTGCTTCTCTGACTTGAGGCTCAAGACCGCCCGGGCGTGGCCCGCGGTGAGCTTTCCTGCCTCCACCATCTCCACGATGGCCGGCGGCAGGGACAGCAGCCGCAGGGCGTTTGCCACCGCGGGGCGGGATTTCCCCACCCGCTCGGCCGCCTGCTCCTGGGTCAGACCATACTCCTCCATCAGCACCCGGTAGCCCTGCGCCTCCTCAATGGGGCTCAGGTCCGAGCGCTGCAGGTTCTCAATGAGCGCCAGCTCCATCACCGTCCGGTCGTCGGCCTCCAGCACAATGGCGGGCACCTCCGTGAGTCCCGCCTGGCGGGCCGCCCGCCAGCGCCGCTCTCCGGCGATAATCTGATAGTAGCCGTTCCGGGTCTGCCGCACGGCCAGCGGCTGGATGAGGCCATGGGCCGCGATGGAGTCGGCCAGCGCCTGCAGCTCCTCCGGGTCAAACCGCTTGCGGGGCTGATCCGGGTTTGGTTCAATCTTCTGGATGGGCAGACGCAGCGGCTCCTGCTGCACCTCGGCGCTCTCGCCGAACAGCGCGCCCAGTCCCTTGCCCAGTCCCTTCTGGGATGCCATGCAATCGCTCCTTTCAGCCCGGCTTCCGCCGGGCCAGAATCTCGTCGGCTAGGGCCGCATAGGCCTCGGCGCCGCGGCTGTATTTATCATAGGAAAACACCGGCACGCCGTGGCTGGGCGCCTCGGCCAGCCGGACATTGCGGGGGATCACCGACCGGAACACTTTCCCCGGGAAATGACGGCGCACCTCCTCGGCCACCTGGAGAGAGAAATTGGTCCGGCCGTCGTACATGGTGAGCAGCAGGCCAAAGATCTCCAGCTTCGGGTTGAGGTTTTTTTTGACCGCCCGCAGGGTCGCCATCAGATCCGACAGCCCCTCCAGGGCGTAGTACTCGCACTGCACCGGCACCAGGATCTGGTCCGCTGCGCACAGGGCGTTGAGGGTCAGCAGCTCCAGCGACGGCGGGCAGTCGATGAAGATGTAGTCGTAGGCGCTGCGCAGCTTGTCCAGCGCGGCCTTGAGCCGGTGCTCCCGGTCTGCCACGCCCACCAGCTCGATGCCCGCGCCGGAGAGCGCCGCCCCAGAGGACAGCAGGTCGCCAAATTTCGTGTGGATCACCGCTTTTTCCGGCTCCACCCCGTTGATAATCACATCATAAACGGTTTCCCCGCGGGTTTTGGCCACGCCCAAGCCCGCGGTGGCGTTGGCCTGCGGGTCGAAGTCGCAGAGCAGCACCTTGGCCCCGCGCTCGTGCAGCGCGGCGGTCAGATTGACAGAGGTGGTGGTCTTGCCCACACCGCCCTTCTGGTTGACCATGGCGATCACCCATCCCATCGGCACTCGCTCCTTTCCAATTGGGAAGAATGTAGACTATTATAGCACAGATCCTGTTCATTTCAACCGAAATTGCGCAAAAGAGCGCGAAATCCCAAAAGGGTCCGGCCTCGGAACCCACATCCGCACAAAAACAGCGGATGTTTCATGTGAAACATCCGCTGCACTTCCGCGCTGCCTCAATCAGCGGCGCCAGCGCCGCCGGATCGGTATAATCCACGCTTTTTCCATAGGACGCCAGGAGCTGGCGCACCTGCTCGCTCTGCGCCTCTGCGGGCCTGCTCCGCAGCATCCTGCAGAACAGGGCCATCATCATCCGGTCCCGGCGGCCCAGCCTGGCATAGTCCATACCGCCGCGCAGGTAAAACACCTGCGCTGGCTGCGGCAGCGCATTCTGCACCGACGCCTGAATCCGCCGGCAGGTCTCCGGGCTTTGGGGATCGGACAGGCCGCAGGCAAAGACCAGATAGGTCCGGTCGGGCCGTGCGCGCATCTGCCGCTCCAGCCAGCCGATGCCGTTGAGCCGCTCGGCGTACAGGCCGCCGCCGAAGATCAGCAGCCGGCACGCCTCCAGCTGCGCCGTCTCCGCCGCCGCGGTGGGACAGGCCGGGATCTGCAGCGCCTCTGCCAGCCAATTGGCATAGTTTCGGGTGCTCCCATAGCGGGAGGCATAGACAATACACGCCTGCTTCATGTGCTTCCTCCTATCGGTACCGGCGGATCACCGCCCGGACCACCCCAAGGATCACGGCCTGCCGGCCGTCGATGGGGGCATAGCTTGGGTTCTCCGGCAGCAGCCAGACCTGACCGTGCCGGCGGGACAGTCGTTTCACCGGCGCCTCATCGTCGAGCAGCGCCACCACGATTTTGCCGGAGTCCGCCTGGGACTGGGCGTGGACCACCACCAGGTCGCCGTCGAGAATGGCCGCGCCCACCATGCTGTCGCCCCGCACCCGCAGGGCAAAGCAGTCCGGCTCGCCCTCCCATGGCAGGTATCCCTCGATCTGCTCCACGGCCAGGATGGGCCGGCCCGCCGTGACTGTGCCCACCAGCGGCACCTGACCGGTCCGGGCGGCGGGCACCGTGATGGCCCGGGCCAGCTCCGGCTGGCCGCCGATGCGGCCGGCACGGCGCAGGGCATTTAAATGGTAGTGTACTGTAGACGGCGAGCGCAGCCCCACGCCGGCACAGATCTCCCGCACCGTGGGCGCATAGCCATTGCGGCGCTGGTAGTCCTGTAAAAACTCAAAAATCTCCGTCTGGGTATCCCGTCTCATAGCGCCTCCTTGGGCACGCCCTCCAGCTGGAAGGAGGGGATATAGGCCGCCGTCGCAGCGGCATAGTCCTGCCAATAGCCATCCGTCAGGCCGCAGAGCTCCATCCAGCTCAGCACCGCGGCATACTCTGTCTCGGTGACGCGCCGGTCCAGCGGCGGCGACAGGCCGGGCATGGGGGTGTACTGGCACATGAGCGACAGCGGTACCGCCCCCTTGGGAAAGCGCTGGGCCACCCAGTCCACCACGGCCAGGGAGTTGTCCACCTCGCCCGGCAGCACCAGGTGCCGCAGCAGGACGCCCCGCTGCAGCAGGCCCTCCTCGTCGTACCTGGCCGGGCCGGTCTGCCGGTACATCTCCAAAATCGCCGCCTGGGCCGTCTGCGGGTAATCCGCCGCCCCCGACAGCCGCGCGGCCAGCGCGCTGTCGAGATACTTGAGATCCGGCAGGTACACATCCACCAGGCCTTCGAGCGCCCGCAAGGTCTGCACCGACTCATAGCCGCCGCAGTTCATCACCACGGGCACCGGCAGCTTTGGCGTGAGCGCGGCGACAATGTCGGGCAAAAACTGGGTGGGCGTCACCAGGTTGAGATTGTGGCACCCCTCGTCGATGAGCTGTAAAAAAATGCTGCGCAGCTGCTGGCGCGTCACCGGCGCGCCAAAATCAGCCTGTGAAATCTGCCGATTCTGGCAGAACACACACCCCAGCGTGCAGCCGGAGAAAAACACAGTCCCGGAGCCGAAGCTGCCGGAGATGGGCGGCTCCTCCCAGAAATGGGGCGCAGCACGGGCCACCCGTGCGCCTGCCGGCTGACGGCAGACGCCCCTTTCCCCCGCCG
>JAHZEE010000036.1:0-10132 GCA_019421975.1 Clostridiales bacterium
CGCAGTTTGACCTATGCTGATATGAAAGAGCGCAAGAATGTCTGTGTGGTCGGCGCTTACATAGATCAGGAGTATTACAATGGGGACGCAGTGGGCCAGACCATCAAGATCGGCGGATTCCCGATGACCATTGTCGGCGTTCTGGCACAGGAGGCCGACGAACTGGAGGAGGGCGGCTCGGACGACATCCTGTTCATGCCATATACCACTGCTTCTCGAAAATTTATGTCGATGATCAATGGCTATGTCATCACCATGAAGGACGAGAGCCTGGTGGATGAAAGTGTCCAGGTGATTGAGGACGCACTCTATGAAGTCTATCAGGACGAGTATGCCTACAGTGTCATCAGCATGAGTGAAATGCTCGACAGCATGACGAGTATGGTCAATATGATGGTCGGTGTGCTGGCGGGAATTGCAGCAATTTCGCTGCTGGTCGGCGGAATTGGAATCATGAATATTATGCTGGTTTCTGTGACAGAACGAACCCGGGAGATAGGTGTGCGCAAAGCGCTGGGCGCAAAAGAGCGATATATTATGGAGCAGTTTGTCATAGAGGCGGCCTTTACCAGCGCGTTGGGCGGCGTGATCGGAATTATACTTGGCTATTTGATGTCGGCGGTGGCCAGCCAAGTCATTACAGCGCTGATGGGCGACAGCTTGACAGTGGATCCGGGGTTTGCCGCTGTCATGATGGCATTTGGCATTTCGGCCGGCATTGGTGTCCTGTTTGGATACCTTCCGGCAAAAAAGGCGGCGCGCCTCAACCCCATCGATGCGCTGCATTTTGACTGAAACGGAGGAAAGACAATGAAAAGAAGGGCAATTTCCCTGCTCTTGGCGGCCTGCATGCTGTGCGGCCTTCTGACAGTGGGCGCCTCGGCGGCGTCCTCCACCCAGACCGGCGCCGTGGAGACCGTCAAGGCGCTTGGGATCATGGTGGGAGACGAATCGGGCAATATGAATTTGACGGGCAATGTGACAAGGGCGCAGTTCGTCAAGATGATGACGGCGGCCTCCTCCTACAAGGACAGCATCGGCGCCGGATATGGCTACTCCCTGTTTAAGGATGTAAAGAGCGATTACTGGGCCAGTGAGTATATCAAGCTGGCGGTCGAGCAGGAGTGGATCACCGGCTATGTGGACGGCACCTTCCGGCCCAACAACACAGTGACCCTGGAAGAGGCGTGCGCAGCCCTGCTGCGGATGCTGGGCTATGACTCGTCGAGTCTTGCCGGCAGTTATCCGACCGCGCAGCTCTCCAAGGCCAGTGCGGTGGGACTGCTCGACGGAATGAGCGCCACGCAGGGCCAAAAGCTCACGCGCAGCGACTGCGTGACGCTGTTTAACAACCTGCTCACTGCCGAGAATAGCGATGGGAATGTCTACGCAGTCACCCTGGGCTATACGGTCACAAACGGAGAGGTGGACTACTCTACGCTGGTGGCTGCCGATACCAAGGGACCCTTTGTCTCGGACAATGGCAGCGTCGAGCTGCCGTTCGGCACACAGAATGTCACGGTGTACTATGACGGCACCTCCTCCACGCTCTCTGCGGTGGAGAACTACGATGTCTACTATTACAACACCAACCTGCGGACCGTCTGGGTCTACCATGAGCGGGTGACCGGCACCATTACGGCCCTCTCGCCCAGCAAGACCGCGCCCACGGCGGTGACGGTTGCAGGCAATGAATACGAGATTACCACCTCTGCGGCCGCCTATAAGCTGTCGACCCAGGGCGAATATCAGCAGGGCGATGTGGTCACGCTGCTGCTGGGCATGAACGGCGATGTGGTGGATGTGGTCAGCGCAACGGCCGGCAGCACCAGCGGCACCTATTACGGCGTGGTGGTCTCCAGCGAAAAAGACGGCGGCGATTCGGACAGCGCCTCGGTCCGGAATATTGTGCAGGTGGCCTGCACGGACGGCTCGGTCCGGACCTTCTATACCAACAGCTCCGCCTCCGTGGGCCGGCTGGTCACCGTGACGGCGGACGAGGACGGCGCAAGCATCCGCACACTGTCCAACAAGTCGGTCAGCGGGACGGTCAACAGTGCGGCGACAAAGCTGGGAACCCTGGCGTTTGCAGACAATGTGGAGATTCTGGACACCGACAGCGACGGCGGTTATGTCAGAATCTATCCGTCCAGACTGGCCGGTGTGAAGCTCTCGGACAGCGATGTGCGCTACTATGAGCTGGACAAGAACGGCGATATCAGCCGCATGATTCTCAACAAGGTGACGGGCGACACCGCGACCTATGGGTTTATCACCTCGGCACAGAGCTATTCCGGCGACATGAGCGTGAGCGGCAGCTATCAGTACATCATTGACGGGAAGGCCGGCACCATCTCCTCTGCCAGCCAGAGCTTCAATGTCGAAGAGGGCGGCGCGGCGTTCCACTATGACACAGAGGGCAATGTGACCAGCATCAAGAACCTGAAATCGGTGAAGATCACAAGCCTGTACGACCTGTATGTCACGGCTGACAGCGAGCGGTACGAGCTGGCCAGCGAGGTGCAGGTACTGCTGAAGAGCGGCGACGACTATTATGCAAGCTCGCTCTCTGCCATCAATACCAAGGAGTATCAACTGACGGGCTGGTATGATGACCAGGGCTACTCGGCAGGCCAGCAGATCCGTGTGATTGTGGCAGTCGAAAAGTAAACAAGTGAAATTCAAAAGGGTGGGGCAGCTCCGGCTGCCCCACCCTTTATTTTGAAAAAATGAATTAAGAAAAAGGACAATATTCATTTCGGCCAAAATTTTAACAGAAAATTTATAGAAAATATGATATTATAGATAAAAAGACTGAGAGGAGGAACCGCCAATTTTCAGAGATTATATTGCATTGGTCGAGAAACTAAAAGAGGCATTGATTTCCGTACTTCCCATCACCTGTATCGTCATGCTGCTCTGTTTTTCCATTGTGCCGTTGGATTTTTCCACGCTGACGGCATTTTTGATCGGCGCAGTGATGGCGATTGTCGGCATGGGACTTTTTACACTTGGCGCGGAACAGGCGATGCAGCCGATTGGTGAAAAAATGGGCGCAGATATCACCAAATCCAAGAAGCTGCTGCTGGTGATTGTGGTGAGCTTTCTGATCGGCCTCCTGATTACGATTTCAGAGCCGGATCTGCAGGTTTTGGCCGCCCAGATCCCCACAATGCCCAACAATGTCATTGTCTATTCCGTGGCGCTTGGCGTTGGAATTGCAGTGGTGGTGGCGATGCTGCGCATTTTGTTTGTCATTCCGCTCAACCTGCTGCTGATGGTGTGCTATGCCGCCATTTTTGCAATGGTCATACTGGCGCCGCCTGACTTCCGCGCGATTGCGTTTGACGCAGGCGGCGTGACGACAGGGCCTATGACGGTCCCGATGATCATGGCGCTGGGCGTCGGCGCAGCCTCCATCCGCAGCGATAAGTCGGCAGGCGACGACAGCTTCGGCCTCATTGCGCTGGCCTCGACAGGCCCCATCATTGCCGTGCTGCTGCTGGGCTTCTTCTACGATACAAGCGGCACCCAGGCGACGAGCACAGCCGCAATTGAGGCGCAGACCACGGTGGAACTCACGGGCCTGTTTATCCACGCGCTTCCGGAGTATTTCCTGGAGGTCGGACAGGCGTTTCTTCCAATTATCGCCTTCTTTTTGATCTACCAGGGAATCCGCATCAGGATGGAGCGGCGGGAGCTGCTGCGGATTCTGGTCGGCGTGATCTATACTTACGCAGGGCTGGTCATCTTCCTGACTGGCGTCAATGTGGGCTTTATGCCGGCGGGCCAGTATCTGGGCGAGGCCATAGCGGCCCATTCCTACCGGTGGATCCTGGTGCCGGTCGGCATGCTGATCGGCTACTTCATTGTCAAAGCAGAGCCTGCGGTCCATGTGCTGACAAAGCAGGTGGAGGAGATCACCTCCGGCTTTATCCCCGGCAAATCGCTGCTGCTCAGCCTGTCGATCGGCATGGCCATCTCGGTCGGCCTGGCGGCGACGCGGGTGCTGACGGGCATCTCGATTTTGTGGTATCTGCTTCCCGGCTATATCCTGGCGCTGGGGCTGAGCTTTTTTGTCCCCCGTATTTTTACGGCCATTGCGTTTGACTCCGGCGGCGTTGCCTCCGGCCCCATGACGGCCACCTTTTTGCTCCCCCTGGCCATGGGCGCGTGCGAGGCGGTTGGCGGCAATGTGATGGCAGATGCGTTTGGTATGGTTGCAATGGTCGCGATGACGCCGCTGATCACCATTCAGGTGATGGGCGTGCGCTTCCGGATGAAGATGGCGCTGGAACCCAATACCGTGATGCGGGATTTGGCGGCGGCAGACCGGGAAGCGGTCATCGACTTGCTGTAGAGGTGTGCAGGTATGAATCAGGTAGAATTGATGTTTGGAATCGTGGAGCGGGAGCTTGCCTCGGCGTATGAAAAAAGGATGGAGCAGGAATCGGTGCATCTGCTGGTCAGTATGCCGGCCAAGGGGACGGCGAAGATTGAGATGCTCCGGTATCTTGGGCAGGAGAGCACGGAGAAGACCGCGCTGCTGGGCGTTGTGACCCCCACGGTTCGGAAGTCGCTGCTGCGGAAGTTTCGCACAGAAAGGCATTTTCGCCGCGGCAGCGGCGTGCTGGCGGCAGTCCCTCTCAGCAGTGTGGGCGGTGCGACCGCGCTGGAGTTTATGACGGAGAAACAGCACAGAGACGAGGAGGATGGCATGGAAAAGACGCCGTTTGATCTGATAATTACAATTGCCAACTACGGGACCAACGAGCTTGTGATGGATGCGGCCCGCTCTGCCGGGGCAAAGGGCGGCACGGTGATCCATGCCAAGGGGACGGGCGTTGACTTTGCGGAGAAATTTTTTGGCGTCACGCTGTCGGTGGAAAAAGAGGTCATTCTGATTATCACGCGCAGCGAGGACAAACATGCGATCATGCAGGCCATCATGGAGCAGGCGGGCCTGTCCAGCAAGGCGCACAGTGTGGTGTTTGCCCTGCCGGTGAGCCAGGTGTCCGGCATCATGGCGCTGGAGGAAGAGGAATAAAAGAACCGCCCCGGCATCGGCCGGGGCGGTTCTTTTATTTGGGCTGAAAATCCCGATACATCTGCAAATAGTTGAGATCCTGGTAGCCCAGCACGCGGTAGAGCTGAATGGCCCTGTGGTTGTCCGGCTCCACCTCAAAGCGGATCCGGGCCGCGCCGCTCGTCTGCTCCAGATGGGCAAACAGTGCGCGTCCCAGGCCGCGGGAGCGGTATTCCGGCAACAGATACAGCTCCTCCAGCCACAGCACGATGCCGCCGGCCTCGTGGGAAAATGTCTTGCTGGTCAGCGCATACCCCACCGGGCGGCCATCGGCTTCAAAGAGATAGCAGCTCAGGTAGGCGTCGGAGCGCATCAGCTCCTGAAAGGTGGCGTGGTGGTAGGCCGTGGGGATGGGATGTAAGACGGCAGAGGAGTGATAAAACTCGTCTGTAAACTGCAAAAAGATAGCCTCGTCCTCGGGACGAATTGGTCGAAACATGGCGCTGAAACCCCTTCCTGACTTTTTAAAAATAGTATACCACAAGATCGCCATATTTGGACAGGTGGGCTGGGATTTCTTAAATTATTCTTAAAAAACGGATTCAGGTCTATAGATATGACCGGAATCTATGCTACAATAGCAGCCGAAAGGGTGAGGCTATGGAAACAGTTGCCCATATTCTGGTTGTGGATGATGAACCAGACCTCCGGGATGTCCTTCGGATTTTACTTGAGGCAAACCACTATCAGGTGACAGAGGCTGGGACGGGCAAAGAGGCACTCGCGCAGATCCTGGCCGACCATACCATTGATCTGGTTTTGCTCGATGTGATGCTGCCAGACCTGTCGGGGGTAGAGATCTGCCGGCAGCTGCGGCAGGTGAGCAATCTGCCTGTCATTTTTTTGACCGCGCTGAGCAAGGATCAGGACAAGACCCAGGCCTACCGCAGCGGGGGAGACGACTATCTGTCCAAGCCGTTTTCCAGGGCAGAGCTGCTGCTCAAGGTGGAGTCCCAGCTGCGGCGATATCAGGTCTACCAGGGAAAGGACCGCGGCGAGCAGGAGCCGGCCGGCCAGCTGCGCGTGGAAAACGAGCGGGTCTACTGGAACGGCGCCCGCGTCGATCTGACGGACAAGGAGCAGCGGATTGTGGCCTTCCTGTGGGAACACCGCGGCCAGGTCTGCAGCGTGGCGGACATCTATGAGAGCGTCTGGCAGGAGCGCTACCTGGCCACCTCCTCCAACACCGTGATGGTCCATATCCTCAATCTGCGGAAGAAGCTGGAGAGCAACCCAGCGCAGCCGGCTCTGATCCGAACAATCTGGGGAAAGGGGTATCAGATTGATTAAGTGGAAGGTACATACCTCCCTGCAGGCAAAGATGATCTGCTCCCTGGTGGCGGCGGTACTCTGCGCGGTCTTTGTATTTGTGGCGGGTCTTGTGGTGGAAACCTGCTATATCAACTACTACTATCTGCGCGATGATGTGACCTTTCAACGGAATATCAATCATTTGGCTGCGCTTCAAAGCTATGTGGAGACCAATGCCGTGCTGTCCACAGACACCAACGCCATCTCCCACTGGACGGTCCAGGAGAAGTTCGTCTATCTGCTTTTTTACGATGAGACCGATGCCTTTGCGTTCAGCGCCGGATGGTGGGGCATAGACAATGAGGTGCCCAGCGGGGAGCCAGGTGAGACGGCGAACCTGTTCCCGGTCTACTTTTCAGACCGGCCCATGATGGTGGAGATTTACGACTACTCGGAGTACAAGGTCCAGGAGATCTGGGACGCGGTCTTATTGATGCTCAGCGGCATTGTATTTCTACTGGTCATGCTGGTCTACAGCCAGCGGCTCACACAGCGCATCATGCGCCTGTCAAAAGAGGTCGAGCGCATGGGCGGCAATCACCTGGAGGGTGAAATCACCAAGAAGGGCAATGACGAGATCTCCCTGCTGGCAATGGACATCGATCACATGCGCCAAAAGATCCTGGAACAGATGAAAAGTGAGCAGCGGGCAGTGCAGGCCAACACGGATCTGATCACAGCGATCTCACACGATATCCGAACGCCGCTGACCGCGCTGCTGGGGTATCTTGACTTGGCAGTGGAAGGGCAGTATGATTCTGAACAGACCCTGCGGCAATACCTGCACACCAGCCGGGAAAAAGCACTGCAGCTCAAGGCCATGACAGACGAGCTGTTTCAGTACTTCCTGGTGTTTGGACGGGAGAAGCTTCCGCTGCAGCTGGAGCGATACCGGGCGGAAATCCTGCTGGAGCAGATCCTGGGAGAGCATTGCGCACAGCTGCAGATGAACGGCTTCCGGGTCAAGATGATTCTTCCGCCCTGCGGGGAGCTGTGTGTGGATGTCAAATACCTGCGGCGGGTCTTTGACAATCTGTTTTCCAATATTGAGAAGTACGCCGAGCGCAGCAAACCCGTTGCAGTTCTGGTGGAGCCGCGGGAGAACCAGCTCCATATCTGTATCTGCAACACCATCTCTTCGCAGCCCAGCCGCACCGCAAGTACCAAGATCGGCCTGAAATCCGCGCGGGCGATCATGGAGCAGATGCAGGGAAAGCTGCTGACAACAGAGGATAAAAAACACTTTGTGGTGGAGGCGATTCTGCCTCTGGCGTCGGCCCGACCGGCCCAGCACGAAGATGAAAAGAATGATGTATCAGATGAATCATAGGAGGAGTTCGCATGAAAAATAGAATCAAACAGGCACTCTCGCTTTTGCTGGCGGCGGTCATGATGATGACGCTGTTTTCCGCCTGCGGCGGCGAGCAGACACCGGGCGTGGATCCCGATTCCACGGTCTATGTCGCGTCCTTTCAAGAGCTGAACGCCGACATTGGCGCCACAGGATCCCTGTACATCAGCAGCACGCTGCTCTCGGACGACACAGTCTACCTGGCGGCCCAGGTCGAAGAGCAGAACGGCGAGGAATACACCTATCAGAATAAGCTGCTGTCGGTTTCCCGTGAGACCGGCGAGACCAAGGAGCTGCTGACGCTGGACATTGCGGACTTTGCCCCCGGCATGCAGGGGGATGTGAATATCCAGTCCATGCAGCTGATGGACGACGGCTCGCTCTGGCTGCTGGAGTCTGTCTACAGCTATTCCTTTGACCTGCCGGCGGATTTCAACCCGGAGACAGACGACCAGTACAACTATTATGTGGACAACGGCAATCAGATCTATCTGGTGCACCTGTCGGCAGACGGCGAGCAGCTGGCGAATATCCCGCTGCAGGACACACTGGGGGAGAACTCCTATGCCTCCAGCTTCCAGATCGCGGATGACGGCAGCATCTACCTGTCAAGCGGCTGGGAGGCCGTCTATGTGCTGGACAGCGCCGGTAAGCTGCAGTTCAAAGTGGAAGAGCCCAATCTGTATGACACCCTTGTAAAGCTCTCCGACGGGTCGATTGCAGCGATGCGCTGGGGCGAGAAGATGGAGCTCTGCAAGATCGATCCGGCGACCAAGGCGCTGGGAGATGCGCTGCCCTTTGATACGACGAATTTCGGCAATTTCTATCCTGGCGACGACAAGTATGACTTCTACTATGACAACCAGAACACGGTCTTCGGCTACAGTGCAAAGACACAGAGCTCTGAGCGGCTGTTTGACTGGCTCTCTGCCGATGTGGACGGCAGCACCATCAACGGGCTGCGCATCGGGGCAGACGGCATTGTGACGGCGCTGGCGACAGAGTGGGACGATTCCTATACGACGCAAAAGCTCAGCGTGATCACCCTGACCCCGAAGAAGGCCTCTGAAGTGGAGGCAAAGATCCCGCTGACGCTGGCCACCATGTATCTGGATTCCCAGCTGCGGAACCTGGTGCTGGACTTCAACCGCACCAACGAGACCTATCGGATTGATGTCAAGGACTACTCCGAGTTCAACACGCAGGACGACTACTCCGCCGGCCAGACCAAGCTGGCCACAGAGATCATCTCCGGAAATGTGCCGGACATCCTGGCAGTGAGCGGCCTTCCCATTGACCAGTATGCGGCCAAGGGCCTTCTGGAGGACCTGTGGCCCTACATCGACGCGGACACAGAGCTGGGCGGCCGGGAGGCGCTGGTCTCTCCGGTATTTGACGCTCTGCAGACAGAAGACGGAAAACTCTATGAGATCACCTCCGGCTTCAGCGTTGATACGGCCATCGGCCTGTCGAAGATTGTCGGCACCGAGATGGGCTGGAGCTGGGATGACATGCAGGCGGCCATGGCGAAGATGCCGGAGGGCGCAACCGTCTTCAGCCCCAGCACGACCAAGGAGACCGGCATGTACTACATGTGCTACTCCAACCTGGACCAGTTTGTGGACTGGTCGACCGGCGAGTGCAGCTTCGACAGCGAGGATTTCATCAAAATCCTGGAGTTTGTCAACACCTTCCCGGCGGAGTATGACTGGGAGGCCGAAGGCAATACCTATGTGCCGGACAGTCAGAGAATCCGCGCCGGAGAGCAGATGCTGGCGACCTCGTACATCTATGATTTCGAGTACTTCCTGGTCGATCAGCTGCAGTACGGCGATGAGATCACCTATGTGGGGTATCCGTCCTCGGATGGCAGCGGCAGCTCGTTCTCTCTGCAGGACAGCTACGCCATGTCCTCCAAGTGTGCCAACAAGGAGGGCGCGTGGGAGTTCATGCGTCAGTTTTTGACGGAGAAATACCAGGAGGAGTCCTGGGGCAACCTGCCGACCAACCAGGCGCGCATGGATGCAATGATGAAAGAGGCCATGACCCAGGAGACGACAACGGACGAGAACGGCAATATCATCAATGTCCCGCTGACCACTTGGTATGTGGACGACCAGGAGTACGAGGTGTACGCCATGACCCAGGAGCAGGCGGATGAGCTGATGCAGATTATCAACAGCACCCACAAGATCTCCCGCTATGATGAGAACATCTCCGGCATTATTGGTGAGGAAGTGGAGGCCTACTTTGCCGGGCAGCGGTCGGTCCAGGACACGGCCAATATGATTCAGAGCCGCGTCAAGCTGTATGTCAATGAACAGCGCTAAGCCAGGCAGACGGATTCGGTTTCCAAAGCTCAAGTTTCAAAAGCCGGAGCACAC
>JAHZEE010000036.1:10142-10990 GCA_019421975.1 Clostridiales bacterium
TGAGGCAGATCCTGAAATCCCCGACAGCCCGCGCGGATTTTCTGCGGAGCATCGGATTTTTGGCCCCGAGTGTTTTGGGGGTGCTGGTGTTTTTCATCGTGCCGTTCTGCGTCGTGGTCTACTATTCGGTCATTGAGAGCCCGGTCAATCACAACTTTGTGTTTTTGGATAACTTTATCCGGGTCATACAGAATACCTCCTTCCAGATCGCAGTCAAGAACACCGCCGCCTTCTCCGCGGTGGCGGTGCCCTTGGCGGTCGTCCTGTCGCTGGGACTGGCCCTGATTCTGGAATGCAAGATCCCGCTCAAGAGCCAATTTCGGACCTTCTTCCTCAGTCCGATGATGGTTCCCATTGCGTCGGTCGTTCTGATTTGGCAGGTGCTGTTTCACTATAATGGCAGCCTGAATTCCCTCCTCGCCATGTTTGGCGCGGACAAGATTGACTGGCTGAAATCCCAGTACTGCCTGGTGGTCATCACCATCTTGTTTTTGTGGAAGAACCTGGGGTACAACATGATTTTGTTCATGGCGGCCCTCAACAACATTCCGCGGGAGCTGCTGGAGGTGGCGGAGGTGGAGGGCGCATCCAAGCTCCACCAGTTTCTGCACATCAAGCTCCGCTACCTCTCGCCCACGGTGCTGTTCGTGACCATTTTGTCGCTGATCAACTCCTTTAAGGTGTTCCGCGAAATCTATCTGCTCACGGGCAACTATCCCTATGAGGGACTCTACATGCTGCAGCACTTTATGAACAACACCTTTGCCTCTCTGGACTATCAGAAGCTGTCGGCGGCGGCGGTTTTGATGGCCCTGGTGATGGTGGTGATCATCGCGCTGCTGTTTGTG
>JAHZEE010000037.1 GCA_019421975.1 Clostridiales bacterium
TGCTGGGGTCTGCGGAATAGCTGAAGCTCACATGGTCGAAGCGGACGGAGCCGTCCTTCACCTCGGTGACCGGCGCCGCCGGGTCGGTGATATCGCTCTTTTCAGAGAGCACCTCGCAGATACGCTCTGCAGAGGCCTTGGACATGACGATCATCACAAAGACCATGGAGAGCATCATCAGGCTCATCAGGATCTGCATGGTATAGGAGAACATGCTGTTCAGCTCTCCGGTCGTCAGACCGCCGAATACCACCTCTTTTGCGCCGAACCAGGACAGCAGGATCATGCCGGTGTAGATCACAGCCATCATGAGCGGCATGGTAAAGGAGAGCAGCCGCTCTGCCTTACGGTTGAGCTGATAGATCCGGTCGGAGATGTCGTTGAATTTGCCGCGCTCGTGATCTTCCCGGACAAAGGACTTCACAACCCGGATCCCGTGGAGATTCTCCTGGACGACCTCGTTCATCTTGTCATAGGCCTTAAACATTTTCCGGAAGACCGGATAGGCGCGGGTCATGATGAGATACAGGCCGACGCCCAGGATGGGAATGGCACAGAGAAAAATAAGCGACAGCTTGGTGCTGATCCGAAGGACCATGACCAGCGCCAGAATCAGCATGACCGGGCAGCGGACTGCGATGCGGACGACCATCATATAGGCGTTCTGAACATTGGTGACATCGGTGGTCAGCCGCGTGACAAGGCTGGAGGTGGAGAATTTATCGATGTTGGTAAAGGAAAAATTCTGCACACTGTAGTAGAGATCCTTTCGCAGGTTCTTTGCAAAACCGGCGGAGGCCACGGCCGCGTTCCGACCGGACATGATGCCGAAGAACAGGGAGACCAGAGCCATCAGAATCAGCACAATCCCTATCTTTACCACATAGGGGAGATTGCCGACCTCGATGCCCTTGTCGATCAATGAGGCCATGACCAGTGGAATCAAAACTTCCATCAGCACCTCTAAGACCACAAACAGTGGCGCTAAAAGCGACGCTGTTCGATACTCCCGGATTGCGCCGGCGAGTTGTTTAATCATCGGGGATTCCTTCCTTTCTTTGCGCGATTTTGTGTTCCATTGCGTGTTCTAGCTTTTCCAAAATCCTCCAGAACATCTCAAGCTCTTCCTCCGAAAGCGCCTGTGTCAGCTGCTGATCGGCCAGGTCAATCCGTGCAGTGATGACCTCCATATGCTGCTGCATCTGTTCTGAAAGCACAAGCTTTTTGAGCCGGGCATCGTAGGGAACCGGTACGCGGTGAATCATACCGCCGGCTTCCATTGTCCGCAGAATTTCTGAAACCGTGGAACGGCCGATTTCAAATTCTCTTTCGATATCTCTCTGAAACACATCCCGACCGCATTTTCCGCACAGATACAGGTGGCGGATCACCATACCCTGTACGCCTGTGATCGGCATGCTTGGGGAGTCGGCGGCAATTCGATCGGCATAGCGGCGAAATGCGCGATTGAACTGCATCAAAGCGACGCCGATGTTGCGGGAAGATGCCATGTGAGATACCCCCTCCTTCACTATATTGTTCGGGTACGAACAATATAGCAAAACAAATAAAAAATGTCAATGGAATCAGGAATTGTTCACAAAAAGTATATAAATGGCCCACTGTTTTCAGTGGGCCATTTACGGCAGAGATTAAAGATTGTGCTTTGCCCAGTCTGCTTCGCGGCTCTGACAGGAGAAGAGCAGGACCTGCCGGTCCTGTGCATAGTCCTGAAGTACCCGCATGGCCTGGGCCATGCGGACATCGTCAAAGTAGACCAGTGCGTCATCGAGAATGAGGGGGGCATCCTTGGGCAGCACATGCGTACAGATCGCAAGCCGGACTGCCAGATACATCTGATCCATGGTGCCGCCGGAGAGGGCTGCAAGCGGATGGCTGGCGACCTCATCGGCCTGGCGGGCAGAGACTGCCATCCCTTTTTCCAGCAGGACGGTGTCATATCGGGACTGTGTGAGGCGGGCAATCAATTCCCCGGCGGTCTTTGTGATCTGCGGGGAGAATTGGGTCTGCAAAATGCCCTCGGCCTGTTCCAGCGCCTGCATGGCCAGGTCGATGGAGCGATATTTCTCCTCCAGCAAGACGAGCTGGTCCTGCATCTGCTCCTTCTGGGCCTGCAGGGCAGCGGGATCCCCGATGGCCTCTACACGGCCAGCATGCTGCGCCAGTGTGGCATTGAGCTGCTGCAGCTGCAGGTGCATCTGACGCAGCCTGTCTGCCTCGCTGCCGGCTCCGGCAGACAGAAGGGGAGCGGCAGTGCCGCCTGTTCCCACCGCGCGCTGTAGCGCCTCCAGCTGCCGCCTGGCAGCGTCGACCTCTGACGCGGCTGTCTGCGTCCAGCGGCAGCGCTCCATGGCGTGTTCAATTGCGGCCTGAGGATCTTTGGCCTGGGGCCAGAGGGCATGGATCTGCTGCTGGAGGCGGTCGAGCTGCCCGTTGACCGCTTCCTGCTGCGCGCGCACAGCGGCGCAGCTCTGGAGATAGCGGGCATTTTGCTCCTCATAGAGCGACTGCCGTGCGGCATA
Organism: Clostridiales bacterium; assembly: GCA_019421975.1. Taxonomy (GTDB): domain Bacteria; phylum Bacillota; class Clostridia; order Oscillospirales; family Oscillospiraceae; genus CAKTFW01. The sequence goes on from JAHZEE010000037.1 coordinate 2,544, forward strand.
CTCCGCGGCAGCGCGCAGGATCTGCTCCCGGTCTGTGGTGCCGTAGCGCGCGGCAATCTCCGCGGCCCGTGCTGCCTGCTGCTGCACAGCCTGGCTGTTTCGCTGCCGCCGGAAAAACTCCAGACCGGCCAGGACGGCGCTGCACGCCAGAAAAATCAGCCCCGTGAGGCTTTGAAAGGCCAGCAGTGCGATGCCGGCGGCGAGCGCAAGTGCCGCCAGCAGAAACAGCAGCAGGGGATGGGAGAGCGGGGCGCATGGCTCCAGATCGGCCACATCGGCCGCAGCCTGGTTCTGCGCGGACAGCGCGTCTGCAAAGCCGCGGGGAACCTCCGGCGGCTCTGGGGCCTGGGGCATGGAGGGAAGCGAATAACACTGCTGTGCGGCGTCGTGCCACTGCTGCCGGAGAGACTGCAGTGCAGCCAGCGTGGGCAGACCCTCAGACGCCTGAAGGGCATCCTGGTAGCGGCGCTGCGCCTGCTCCAGGGCGGCCGCAGAGGACTCCAGCTGCCGCTGCTGCCGGTCCGCCTGCTGTCGGGCCTGCTCCTGCAGCTGGCGCTCCAGATGGGCAATCTCTTCACTGAGCGCCGCCTGCTGCGCCCTGAGCGCCAGATCCGCGTGATGGAGCTGGTGGATTTCCTCCAGACGCTGCTCCGTGTGCGCCAGCTGCGCCTGTGTCTGTGGGATCAGGCCATTGGCGCGATTGGACATGCAGCGGTTGCGCAGCGCGCGCAGTGTCTGCGCGGTGGCCTCGTAGGAGACGGTCTCATCGGCGGTTGTGACCAGATCCCGCAGCCGCTGCTCCAGGGTCCCGTCTGAAGTGACTGCCATGCCGCTTTGGCGAACAAATGCGCTGCGCTCAAAGACGGAGCGCTCAACGCCCAGCAGCACAAGGCCGCAGTTCTCCGCGGTCAGCTGGGGGATCTCCAGGCCGGACTTCGTCTCATAGGCGCGGAACTTCCCGAGGGGCGTACGGCCAGAGGAGGTGCGCTCAATGGTGATCTCCCGCCCCTGCCAGAGAAGCTCAATCCGGCCCTCCATCGGCGCGCCGTTCCAGGGCCTGAATTTGTTCTTTGCAGGGAGTGTTCCGGCCCTTGCCCGCTCCGCGGTGTCAATGCCATAGAACATGGCGAGCAGAAAGGCGCTCCAGGTGGACTTTCCCGCCTCGTTGGGGGCGGTGATGACATTGAGGCCCGCATGAAAGCAGAGCTCCGCACGGTCAAGTCCGCCAAAAGAGGCAATACATCGTCTCAAAATCACGGTATCTGCACCTCCCGCCCCATCATGACAGACAGACCAATCCTGGCGGCCTGCTCCAGTTCCCGTTTTTGCTCCGGGGAATCTGCCGCGTCATACTGCCTGCGGAGTATCTGCAGAAACAGCCCCTCCAGCGAGTTTTCCCCGGCCCTCTGCCATAGATCCAGCGGCGCGACGGTCAAATCCCGCAGCTGAAGGCTGAAGAAGCGGGAAGAGAGCGCCTGATACAGCGCCGCGGTGCGGATTTCCGGGGATTCCCCCGTCAAAAGAATGCGGTAACAGTCCGAGGCGGTCTCCGGCGGGAGCGCGGCCAAAACCGCCGTCAGGGGATCCTCCCCCGCTGCAACCTCCAAAATCTCATAGCGGCGGCCGGTGAGCGGCTGAAAGCGCACCTGGCACTGCGTGCCGCGGATAGTGCCGATGAGCACCCCCTTGGGGCCGGTTTCGTCGAACCCGCGTCCCATGGGGCAGCCGGGCCAGGCATAGGTGGTGCTGCCTGCTGTCTGCGCCATCCCGCACTGGTGAATGTGGCCGAGTGCCAGATAGGTGAGGCCGGAGGCGGCAATTTGTGCCGCCGAAATGGGATTGTAGGGACTGGTGGGCGTCTGCGGATCTCCATGGAGCACCATCAGATTGACAAGGCCGTCGTCCGCGACGCGGAAGGACTCCAAAAGCCCCTCAGAGGTGGGCTGTGTAAAGGCTGCGCCCCAGACGGTGCAGCCGAGTGCGGGGAGGGGATAGGCCGTGGGAGCCGGTGTGGAGAAAATATGTACATTCCGGGGCCACTGGGTCACGGCATAGGGACTGCCGGGGGTGTAGTAGTCGTGGTTGCCGGGGGCGATCAGAATCTGCGCCCGACAGGCGGAAAAAGCGTGCTGCAGCGCCTCAATGGTCTGCTGAAACGCGTTGTCACTGTCAAACAGGTCCCCGGCGAGCAGCATGAGATCACAGGCCTCACGGTTGCACAGCTCCACCAGCTCTGAGACCATGGCGCGCTGTTCGGCGCGCCGCTGTGTGGCCTGCTCCGGGGTCAGACCGGAGAAAGGGGAGTCCAGGTGCAGATCCGCTGCGTGGAGAAATTTAATCATAGATCAGAATCCTTTCTGTCCCCACACAGCGGCCGCTCTGGGAATCCACGGTAAAGACGGCGCCCTGCAGCTTGGCCGGGCCGGGCGCCGGTTCATAGCGGTTGGGCAGATCGCCGCGGAAGCGGGCGATGGAGAGGCTGGGGCGGATGCCGATGACCGAATTGGCAGGCCCGGTCATCCCCAGGTCTGTCACATAGCCGGTCCCGCCGGGAAGAATGGAGAGGTCGGCGGTCGGCACATGGGTGTGGGTTCCCCAGAGCGCGCTGACCCGGCCGTCCAAATGGTATCCCATGGCCAGCTTCTCCGAGGTCGCCTCTGCGTGAAAGTCCACAAAGATCAGCCTGGTGTCCAGCTGCGGTAGGATCCGTTCGATCTGCAAAAACGGATTGTCGGGGGTGTAGTCCATGTTGCACCGGCCGATGAGATTGACCACCGCCAGGGGGCCGGCTGCGGAATCATAGACCCCAAAGCCCCGTCCGGGCGTCTGCGGCGCCAGATTGGCGGGGCGGAGGATATAGGCAGAGTCGTCCAGATAGGAGACGATGTCCCGCTTGGAAAAGGCATGGTTTCCCAGCGTGATGACATCGGCGCCGGCATCGAACAGCTCCTCGGCGTGCTTGGGGGAGATGCCGAGGCCGTTGGCCGTGTTTTCGCCATTTACGATACAAAAATGGATCTTGTGCTCCTTTTTGAGTCTGTGGAGATGGTGGTGCAGACAATCCAGGCCGGAGGTGGCCACCACATCTCCGATCGCCAGTACATTCAGTTCCATATTACGCCCTCATTTTACCATAATTATCTACATTATATCGAATGATCGGACAAAAGACAAATAGAAATCCCGCTGGTAAAATTTTACCAGCGGGATACGGGGCGATTATTTTGCGTATTCCACAGCCTTGGTCTCGCGGATCAGGTTCAGCTTGATCTGGCCGGGGTATTCCAGCTCGTTTTCGATCTTCTTCGCCAGATCGCGGGCCATGAGGATCATGTTGTCCTCCGAGACCTCCTCGGGCTTGACCATGATGCGGACCTCGCGGCCGGCCTGGATGGCGTAGGCCTTCTCCACACCCGGATAGCTGCCGGTCAAAGACTCCAGCTTTTCCAGGCGCTTGATATAGTTTTCCACATTCTCACGGCGCGCGCCGGGGCGTGCAGCGGAGATGGCGTCGGCCGCCTGCACCAGGCAGGCAATGACGGTTTTGGGCTCCACATCGCCGTGATGGGCCTCAATGGCGTTGATGACGACCTCGTTTTCCTTGTACTTTCTCGCCAGCTCCACGCCGAGGGCCACATGGGAGCCCTCCATCTCGTGGTCGACCGATTTTCCGAGATCGTGCAGCAGACCGGCCCGCTTGGCCGTGGCCACATCGACGCCGAGCTCAGAGGCCATCAGGCCTGCGATATGCGCCACTTCGATGGAGTGATTCAGAACATTCTGGCCATAGCTGGTACGATACTTCTGGCGGCCCAGGAGCTTGACCAACTCCGGATGCAGGCCATGCACGCCGGTCTCAAAGATGGCGCGCTCGCCCTCCTGCTTGATGACCAGATCGACCTCCCGCCGGGCTTTTTCCACACAGTCCTCGATGCGGGTGGGGTGAATCCGGCCGTCGACAATCAGTTTTTCCAGCGCAACTCGCGCGATTTCACGGCGGATCGGATCGAACGAGGAGACCGTGATGGCCTCCGGCGTATCGTCGATGATGAGGTCGACGCCGGTGATGGTCTCCAGCGTACGGACATTGCGCCCCTCTCGACCGATGATGCGCCCCTTCATTTCGTCGTTGGGCAGGGGAACCACACTGACGGTGGTCTCCGCCGCGTGATCCGCAGCGCATCTTTGAATCGCAGTTGCAATGACCTCCTTGGCGTATTGATCTGCCTCCTCCTTCAGCTCTGTCTGAATCTCTTTGATCTTCATGGCAGTCTCATGGCGGATTTCAGATTCCACATTTTGCAGCAGATAGTTTTTGGCGTCATCCTGGGTGAGTCCGGAGATCTTTTCCAGCATCTCCATCTGGCTGCGCTTGATGGCGGTGACCTCCTCCTGGGTTGCAGCCAGAGCGGCGTGCTTGCGGTTGAGCTCCTCCTCACGCTGCTCATAGTTCTCCACCTTTCGGTCCAGCGACTCCTCTTTTTGCTGCAGGCGGTGTTCCTGCTTCTGGAGATCCGAGCGCCGCTCTTTGACCTCCTTCTCATATTCGGTGCGAGATTTATGGATTTCCTCCTTGGCCTCCAACATCATTTCGCGCTTTTTGTTCTCTGCACTTTTGATAGAATCGTTAATGATGCGCTTTGCCTCTTCCTCTGCGCTGGCAATTTCGCGTTCTGCCACCTTTTTTCGATAAAAAATACCGATTAAGAAGAAAACAAGGGCACAGACCAGGGCCCCGACAACAATCAATATAATCTGTAAAAGTTCCATAGTGTCTCAACACACCTCCTTCCTTTTATTTTTTTTGGGATAATACAATGGTTCGATGAATCAGTAACGATGCCAACGGCACCCCATAAGCCATTATGCATCCATACAAATTCTATTAATCAATTTTATAGAGTGAAAGAAATGATGTCAAGCATAATGACTAAAATCTGGAATATTTTTTCAGTTGAGATACAAAATATAGCCGGGTAATTGACATAAGATCACAAATTGTGGTAAAGTAAAAAGACATCAGGCAATTCGGCGATCGGGCAGCTGCGACGCTTTTATGATCGCTATGGTAAACGGTCTGACCGTACTGACTGACCTGGTCATATGCGCAGATGCGGGTATGATGAAATTGGTAAACATGCTGGATTTAGGTTCCAGTGCAGCAATGCTTGTGGGTTCAAGTCCCACTACCCGTACCAGCTCAGAAATTCCCAACACCGCTCCGTTTCCGCCTGACGGCGAAAACTGCGCTCTGTTGGGAATTTCTTCGCCCCCAAACCGAACCCGCTGGCGCTGGGCTTCGGTTTGGGGACGCCGCAGGTTGGATGCTGCGGCGGTTTCTTTGCGGGCAATGGTTGAAAAAAGGACATCCGTACGGATGTCCTTTTTATTTATTTTGGGTTGAACTCAACAGAGATATCGCCATTATTTGCAGTGACGGAGAGCGTCTTGCTGCCCTGGTCCTTGGAGGCGGGCAAATTGCTATCGCCCTTTTTGATGCTGCTATAGATGGAGTACTCCTCGTAGCTGCCTGAGATGGTGCCGGTAATATCCCCGTTTTTTGCATCGAGTGTGATCGTGTTGCCGGCGCTCAGCTGATCAAAGGAAATTGCACCGCCGTTGGTTGTGAGCGAGACAGTGTCCTTCAGCGACAAATCTGTGACTGAGATGTCCTCATTGGTTGTGGAGATCTGCAGCGTCTGCAGAAGCGTATCCGGCAGCTGCACCGTGATCTTTCGGGCAGAGGCCGGGGCCTTCTCGCCAATATAGTCTGTCCACTCCTTGTCACTTACGGCAGTCATGGTGAGAACATGATCCTCGGATACTGTCAGTTCATAGGATTCTTTGCTGTTTTCAGAATAGTCAATATGAACCTGCTGATCCTCTGAGGGAAGCACCTCAATTTGACGGTCTCTTACATCCAGCACAACGCCAAGAATCTGCTCGTCGCCAGAAGTATAATTTTTATCCGTAAACGGCTCTTCCTGATTGGAACAACCAGTTAACATAACTATGACGCCGAGGGAAAAGCAAAGGAAAAGGGATGTGATTTTTCTCATAGATATCAGACCTCCAAGTGTAAAAGATTTTTTGATTGGGCTAATATACTTGCAGATGAGAGTTGTCTCTGCTAAAATGAATTATAAACTTTTGTGTAACACAAATGTCAAGCGGGAGGCGCGAAAAAAGTGAAAAAATTTTTTTCCATTGGGGAGGCGGCAAAGGCGGTCAATATGACGGCTGAGACACTGCGCCATTACGACCGAATCGGACTTGTAAAGCCGAGCAAAAAGGATGCAAGTACCAAATACCGGTATTATACAGAACAGGATCTTGTCCGCCTCAACACCGTCCATGCGCTGCAGCAGATGGATCTGCCGCTCAGGGAAATCAAGGCTGTTCTGGAGTATGATGACCTGGAAAAAATCGTTGCGTTTTTGGAAGAGGCAGAGCAGAAGGCAGATGAGAAAATTGCTGCGCTCCAGAATGGAAAGAGGAAGATTCAACTGGCCAGAGAGGACTATGAGCGGAAGCTGAGCTCTCAGCCCAGTGCAGAGGGCATTGCAATCAAGTATTTCCCTGCGCGCGTCATTTTACTCTCAGACACCTTAAAAACCCCTACGCTGGACAACCTTTGGAATTATCTGAGTCACTTTTATGAAAAAGTACCGGCGGCACTCAAAGCACAGTTTTCCTTCGAGGATTTGGCCGGTGTTTACAGGCAAGACGGACAATCCAATCTGTTTGCCATCTGCACGCGCTATGTCGAGATCGAAGGCTTAAAGACGCTGCCCGCGGGAAGGTATCTGTGTGCAGATTGCAGTGAAGCGCAGAGAGAACAAAAAACAGGTGAGCTGGTGCGAATGGCAAAGGAACAATACCATACGGAGCCGCGGTTTACTGTCCAGCAAGTCCTCGTGTCCGGCATTCTGCAATGGAATTATCAAATTCAAGTTTATATTGGCGAATAGACACCGGAGGGAATTATCTGGTGCCGATACTGCCGTTCATTCCCCCAATACTATGCAGTCAGCTTACTATGCAGCCCGCTTATTGTTTTAAAACATAAAATATTGTAGACTTTTAAAAAATGGTAAAAATGGTAAGTCTGGAGCGCAATGGGGGGGAGTGTTGTGAAGGAAAAATCGATCGGCGATCTATGTCATGAGCTGATGAGTGAAGCCGGGATTGATTCGTATATCAAGGATAATCAGATGTTTTTTTCAGATCAGAGCGTTGCAGAACTATTGAATGACCTGTATGGGAAAAAATCGGTAACAAAGGCAACACTTGCAAGAGATGCGGGCATCAGCGAGGTGTATTTACATCAAGTGTTTTCAGGCCGGCGGCATCCTTCCAGAGATCGGCTTCTGTGCATCTGTATTTGCATGGGTGCTACCTTTGATGAGATCCAAAAGCTATTGCGAGAGGCTTCTTTTGCACAGCTCTACCCAAAGATCAAACGGGATGCCATCATCAGCTATGGTATTATCCATCAGGTAGGACTCAGAGAAATCAATGAGAAACTGGTGGCTGAACGGGAAAAGCCATTGTATTGAGTAGCGCGGATTTTGTCTCTGTGGGGAAGGAGCGCGACGAATCGGCAATGTGACCGGCCTGATGAGAGGCCGCGCCGCATCTGGGATTGTGCCGGACGGAAACGGCGTCGCGCGCAGAGGCAGTGACAATTTTGATGCGTTTTGGTGAGACAATCGCAAAATAATAAAAAAGAGGGCGTGAAACCAATTGGTTTCACGCCCTCTTTTCTGTTGGTATGCCCTTGGCGCTCCGGTGCAGCAGCTGGAACAATTCTTCTTGCGCCGGATGCAGCGGGGCCGAAGGCGTCTCAAAGTAGCAGCGGTCAAGTGTCTGCGCCAGCTCCTCCAGCAGCGCGCCATCCTGTGCAAAGGCCGGGTGCTGCGAGAGCTGATGCAAAAAGGCGCGGGCGGTCTGACCGGGCGCCCGGGGGACGCCGGCGGCTCTGGCCCAGCGCTCCAACCCGACGAGGATCCCCTGCGGTGTGCGGCGGTAGCGCCAGGCCAGCATCCGAAAGCGCAGATGCCGTGAAAGCTGCCGCAGTCTGGCCGCCAGCTGGCTCCACCAGGATGGCCGGCTCCGCTGCACGCGCGAGGCGGCAGAAGCCGTCTGGGCATGGACCCCGCCGTGCCGCTTGCCGCGCAGCAGCAGTACAAGGATCAGCAGCACCACAACGATCATGCCGAGAATGGCCGCCGGCATCAGCCAGGGCGGGAGCATGCTGCTGGTTTCCTCCAACAGCGATTCCTCAGAAGAAGAGGCGCTCTGCGGCGGCGGCAGCTCTCCGCCCTCCACCTCCACCTCCGGCAGCAGTGACAGCAGATAGGTGAGTCCGGCGGAAATGGCGCCGGCCGCGGCGCCTGCTGCGGCTTTGATGGCCTCCCAGGCCTGCAGGATCCCCTGCTGGAC
>JAHZEE010000038.1:0-773 GCA_019421975.1 Clostridiales bacterium
CAGATCATTGTAGCCCTGCTCGAAGGTGATGCCGAACACGTCGCGATGCTCGTCCGGCGCAGGGGTGTAGTCGGGATCAATTTGTACCACATTATAATTGCCCTTTTTCTTGGTTTTCAAAATCTCCAGAGCCTCGTCGGTGTAGCCAGGGGCGATGATGCCGTCGGAGACCTCGTTTTTGAGGTACAGGGCCGTGGCGGCGTCGCACACATCGGACAGTGCCGCCCAGTCGCCGTAAGAGCAGAGGCGGTCGGCGCCGCGGGCGCGGATATAGGCGCAGGCCACAGGGGAGAGCGGCGCATCGGGCTCTACAAAGTAGATCTGCCGCTCCAGATCGGTGAGCGGCGTGCCCACGGCGGCGCCGGCGGGGGAGACATGCTTGAAGGAAGCGGCGGCGGGGAGGTCTGTGGCGGCCCTCAGCCCCTTGACCAGCTGCCAGGCGTTGAAGGCGTCCATAAAGTTGATGTAGCCGGGCTTGCCGTTCAGCACCTCAATGGGAAGCTCCCCGGATTTCATATAGATGCGGCTGGGCTTCTGGTTGGGGTTGCAGCCATATTTGAGTTCCAATTCTTTCATGTGGGGGACCCTCCTGTTAAGAATGTTTGTTGCAGAGCACATCATCGGTCCGGCCGGTGGCAAGATCCACATAGCGCACGAACAGCGAGACCTTGTTCTCGGCGTTGAGACTGTGCCAGAGCAGGTCGGCCAGCTCCCGGGCTGTGGCGGCCTCCAAGGCCACCTGCTCCGGCTCGCCGGCAAAAGAGGGCAGGGGG
>JAHZEE010000038.1:838-1112 GCA_019421975.1 Clostridiales bacterium
CGGAGCCCGCTGCGTCGGCGCTCTTGAGAATGGAGAGCTTGTAGCTTCCGTCCGGGCTCAGAAGGCCGGAGATCCGGGGGGTCCAGTTGGGGCCGTCCGGCTCAAAGCAGCGGGTGCGCAGCGCCTGCTCCATGGGCAGTCCCTTTTCCAGAAATTCCAGGATGGTATCGGTCTGATCGCCGTTGGTCACGATGTACCCGCGGCCCACCCGGCGGATGGGATGGTAGATAATCAGGCTGGGGTCGGTCATCTTAGACTCGTCAAAGGCGCGGGG
>JAHZEE010000038.1:1148-2402 GCA_019421975.1 Clostridiales bacterium
ACCTCAAAGATACGGTTGCGGGAGTTTTCGCTGCGGCCCATGATGAAATAGGCCAGCACGGCCTGGCTCCCATCCGGCGTGCGCCCGAGCAGAATGCCGCGGCCGGGATACCCGTTTTCCCGCAGCAGGGCGGCGAGGTCTAATTTGTTCATTTCCAGATCCCCTTTTCCTTCAAAATATGACACATTTCAGCCACCCGGCTGTCCCAGGAGGCGGCGCGTCCGGCCTCCATCCGGGCCTGCTGGCGGCCGTCGTCCTGCAGCGCCGCCTGGCAGGCCTCGATAAACGCGGTCGGCGTGTGGGCGATGTGGATGATGGAGGCGTACTGCAGCACCTGCTCCGGCTGGGGCGTCGAGACAATGGGCTTGCCGGTGGCGAGGTATTCGTAGAATTTCAGCGGACTGACATCCCGGCTCAGCGGGCTTGCGTCAAACAGGTTGAGGCACGCGTCAAAGTGGGCCAGGTAGCCGGGCAGCGCCTCGTTGGGGCGCAGTCCCAGAAACCGGACATTGGGCAGCGCGTGCAGGCTCTGGAGATTGACGCCCGGCACCTCCCGGCCGATGAGCACAAAGGTCCACGCGGGGCGGGCCCTGGCCGCGGCCTCCAGAAAGCCGTATTCAATACAGGGCTGAAGCGCGCCCACAAAGCCGAAGATGGGGCCTGCGATGTCCTGCAGCTCCTCGGGCCTTGGCAGCGGCGCGGCGGCCTGGGAGAAGCGGGCGTAGTCCGCGCCGTTGGGCAGGCACACGGCGGTGCCGTTGACGGCCTGCAGCCGGTCACAGAGGGGCTGGGCTGTGGCAAAGACCTGATCGGCCTGCCGCGCCAGATCCAGCTCCATCTCGTCGACCACCGCCGGGTTCATCAGCCCGCCGTAGGCGGAGTGGCGGTCGACACAGTCGTAGATGAGCGCGCTGTGGTCGATCAGCCCGGCGATGTCGCAGGCGGTGGGGGAGTAACACCACAAGATGGGCCGCTCAAAGCCGTGGGCACGCAGCTTTTCCCGGACGAATTTGGCCAGATACCGCTGATTGCGGCGGTTGATGGCCCGGTATTTGTTGAAAAAGGGCCAGACCGGCGGCTGGGCATAGACGGTGAGGCCGGGCCGGATCTCCTCGCCGGGCGCGCGGAAGGCCTGCGCCTTCTGCTTGGCGGCGGGATCCTTGTATTTGGCGATGGTGGTGACCGGCGGGTCAAAGTAGAGAATCTCCGCATCCGGCAGCCGGCGCATCACCTGCTGCTTGCGGGTGGGGATGG
>JAHZEE010000038.1:2468-10925 GCA_019421975.1 Clostridiales bacterium
AGACGACCTGATTCATGCTTGTGCCTCCAAAAATTGCCGTACGGCGTCTTCATTCTGCATGGCGAGCTGGTGCAGCCGCTCCATGGTCTCGTGGTCGACGCCGCCGCCGGAGAGCGCCGCATCGAGCAGATGGCAGAGCGCCTCGCCTGTGACGGCGGAGAAGTCGAGAAAGTGCTTCTGGCCAATGTATTCCAGAAAGCCGCTGACCTTGGGGTCATAGACCGTGCCCACCAGCGGCACGCCGCGCCCGGCGGCGAAGATCAGCGCATGCAGGCGCATGGCGACGACACACTGCATGGCCTCCATCATGGCCAGGATGGCCCGCCCATCGGTGGGCGCGGAGAGCACAATGCTGGGACAATTCAGGCCGTCAGAGACCCTTTTGGCGCTCATCAGATCCCGGTTGGGCTCCAGGGCCAGAAAGACCGGCGTCAGGCCGTGTACGCGAAAGGCGTATTCGGCGCAGGCCTGATAGGCCGGGATTCTTTTGTCAAAACCGGGCCAGGGGCGCAGGGCAAACATCACATAGCAGCCGTCCGGCTGCAGTCCGGCGGAGCGCAGCACGCTCTCCGCCGCTGCCTGATCCAGCGGCGGCAGCAGCAGCGCCGGGTCGGCGGTGATCCGGATCTCCGGCTGCATCACGCCCATGCTGCGCAGCTCCTGCGCAGAGGCGGGCTCCCGCAGCAGCACCAGATCCGCATAGCGGTTGATGTATTGACCGGCAGAGACGCGGTTGTGGGGACGCGTCACGGGGCCGATGCCGCAGCCATAGAGGACCGTGCGGTTGCCGGCGCGTTTGGCGTAGCGCAGATTGGACAGGTAGTAGTAGAGCGAGCGGGAGCTTGTGACATCCTGGATCAGACTTCCGCCGCCGGACAGGTACAGAACCGTGCGCCGCATCCGGTGCAGAAACCCTAGAATGTGGAAGGTGTGGATGGCGCCGATGTGGTAGCGCACCTGGGTGGCGCGCGGCGTGCGGGAGAGCACATAGAGCGGTAAATCCGGGTCGATGTCCCGCATCTGCGCGATGATGGCGTCCAGGATCGCATCATCTCCCGCGTTTCCCTTTCCATAGGCGCCGCAGATGAGCACGCCGTCGCGGCGGCGCTGCAGGCGGGCCTGCCGCCGCAGGATGGTCTCGTAGATCTCCTTCTGGTGCGCCACGGTGGCGTCCTGGGAGAACTGCGCCCTGGCCTTCTCATAGAGCCGGTCTGCGTAGGTGCGCCGCAGTTCGTCGTTTCCGGCGAGCAGGCACATGTGGGCCGAGAGCATCTCCACATCCTGCGGCTGAAACAAAAGGCCGCAGACCCCGTGGTCGATGAGCTTCGGCACGCCGCCGACGCGGGAGGCGATGGTGGCGCAGTGCATGCGCGCGCCCTCGGTGAGCGCGTAGGGGAAGGTCTCCGACAGGGAGGTCAGCATGTTGACATCGATGGCGTTGTAAAAGCTGTCGGTGTCCGTGACCCAGCCTGCAAAGCAGACAGTCCCGGCGGGACACAGCTCCTTCGCCAGCTGCTGCAGCTGGGCCATCTGCTCGCCGTCGCCGGCGATGACCAGCCGGCTGCTGGGATGGGCCTGCACGGTCTGGGCAAAGGCGCGGATCAGGGTGCCGATGTCCTTGACCGGATTCAGGCGGGCGGCGATGCCAAAGACAACGGAGTCTGGCGCAAGCGAGAGGCCGAGCCCCTGCAGATAGGACGCGCGGTCCTGCTGCGGCGTGACGGGGGTGAAGTCCACGCCGTTATAGATGGAGAACATCCGCTGCGGATCGAAGCCGCGGGAGATCAGAAGATCCGCCATGGCGTCGGAGACGCCGATGCGGTAGTCGAGCTTCCGCAGCGCAATGGTGTTGATGTTGCCGTAGATCAGCCTTCCCAGCGGCCGGCCCAGATAGTCCAGCCGGTAGTCGGAGTGGACGGTGGTGACCACCGGCACCGAGATGTGCCGCCGGATCATGGCGCCGATCATGTTGGCGCGGGAGCCGTGGCAGTGTACAATCTGGAACTGTTCTTTTGTGATGAGGGCAATCAGCTCCCGGCAGGTCGCCATCAGATTGCGGCCCGCCATTACGGTGGTGGGGATCCCCAGATCCCGCGCCTCCTGGGCAAAGGGGCCGTCCATAAAGCAGACCAGCAGCACCTGCTCGGTCTTCTGCAGGCCGCAGAGCAGCGAGTGGACATGGGTCTTGGCGCCGCCGACATCGCCGCCGGAGATGAGATGAATGATTTTCATGATACTGTTGCCACCTTGCGGAAATATATCTTGTCGAACCAGAAAAAATAGGATACAATAAGAAACGACACTGACTGGTGTTATTTTACAATAAGAAACGCCGGGGGTCAACAAATTCAAAAAAAACTCCAGTGGAGGACAGAAAATGAAAGCAATTGATGAAAAAGGAAGAGTGTTTGGCAAGCTGAACCTGATTGATCTGGTGGTTGTGCTGATCCTGATTGCACTGGTGGTTGGCGTGGCCTGGAAGCTGCTGGGCGGAAAGATCTCCAACGCTGTGGCGGCCAACAATGCCGTGAGCGTACAATATGAGGTCCTTTGCACCAATGTGGACCGCGCGGTTGCGGACTACTGCTTGGAGAACGCCGAAGGACAGCTCATGAGCAACGGCGATCTGCTCAACGGCTATGTGACAGGCTGCACGGCGGAGCCCTATATGGAGAGCACCGTCAACAGCGAGGGCAGCACAGTCTCCTATCAGGTGACAGACCGCCAGAATCTGCGCTTCACGGTGGAGTGCCAGGTGGTGCCCTCCAACAACGCCTACGAGGTTGGCTCCCAGGAGGTGCGCGTGGGCAAAAGCCATATTGTAAAGACCAGTATGATCGAGGTCACGGGCACGGTCACGGCGATGAATGTGGCGAGCGGCCAGCCGGAGCAGGGCGGCGCCGACGCTCAGACGCCGAACCAGGAAGGCGAAAATGGATAAGGTGCTGCAGGGGAGCTTCGCGGTTCACCTGCTGGTCCTGCTCTACGCCATGTGGCGGCGGAGTGGACTGCGGCGCTTTTTCGTGATGATTCGCAGTGCCTGGCGGCACTCTAAAATGCGCCGGCTCTGGATGCGATTCTGGGGCATGGAGCCGAACCAGACGCTGCGCTCCTGGCTCTACCGCGGCTCAGAGCGGCTCAATGGCCGCCTGGCGCGCTGGCGTACGCCGGTCAGGATGCTGCATGGCAGTCTGCTGGGGCAGATCTACGGCGCCGTGATAAAGTGCGGCCGCAGCAGCGTGCTCTTTGGATGGCTGTTTCGCGGCGGCATGACGCGGATGCTGCTCTTTGCCGTGGCGCTGTATCTGCCCATCGACTATGTGCTGCGCGACCTCTTGCAGATCCCGGTGCTCTCGTCCGTGTGGGATGAGGCGCTGCTGCTTGTGGCGTTCTGCTGGATTCTGCGCACGCGCATGGCGCGGATGCAGCCGGTGCTGCCCCGGACCAATGTGCTCGACGCGCCGGTGCTGCTGTTCCTCGGCGTCGGCATGGCGCTGATGTTCGGCGTGAGCCCCTTCTTCTCCATCGCAGTCTCCGGCTATCGGGCCACGGTGCAGTACATGCTGTGGTTCTTTGTGGCCACGAGGCTGCTGCGTGACGACCGGGATTTTGCGGTCATCTATCTCACCCTGGTGGCCATCGCCTTTGTCATTGCGCTGCATGGCCTGTACCAGTTCGCCGTGGCGGCCCCCATCCCGTCGAGTTGGGTCGATCAGGCCGAGCAGGGGGTGCGCACGCGGGTGTACTCCATCTTTGGCAGCCCCAATATCATGGGGGACTATATGGTGATGTTTGCGCCCATGACCGCGGCGCTGGCCTACTATTTCAAGGATAAAAAGGCGAAGATCATCTGCTGGCTGGCGACCTTCTGCATGTGCTTTGCGTGTCTGTTCACCATGTCCCGCGGCGCCTGGATGGCCATGGCCGTGGCGGTGCTGGTCTTTGCACTGCTTCAGGACCGCAGGCTGCTGGCGCTCATGCTGATCGCGGCGGTGATTGCGCTGTTCCTGCCCTTTGTGGCCAGCCGCATTGGCTACCTCTTTACGGAGGACTTTGCCCACTCCACCGCCAACGGCGGCCGGGCCAGCCGGTGGAAGCTGGCCATGGAATACCTGTACACCAACCCGCTGTTTGGATTTGGCCTGGGCATGTTTGGCGGTGCGGTCGCCATGCAGACGCAGGTCTACAACTGGATCTCCTATTTCTATGTGGACAACTACTATGTCAAAATCCTCGTGGAGATGGGCTACCTGGGCTTTGCCCTGTTCCTGATTATGATGCTGTGCGTGCTGGTGACCGGCGGCAGATCCATCTACCGCAACCGAAAAGATTCGATGAAGCCCCTGTGCGTGGGAATTTTCTCCGGCCTGTGCGGGGTGCTGGTACACTGCTATTTTGAGAACATTTTTGAAGAGCCATACATGATGACCTATTTCTGGCTCATGGCGGCGCTGCTGGTCTACCTGGGCTTTTTCCGCCGGCGGAAAAAGCCGGAGACAGAGCGCACCCCCGGGGTGGAATAAAGATCCTGTTAATGATACGCCGCGGCCCTTGACAGACCATTTTCTGGCCGATATAATGGGGCAAACAGACCGGCGCAGTGGGGCCGGCCTGCGGCGCAACACAGGAAAAGAGGTATGACCACACAGCTGAGCGTGGCCATACCTCTTTGCGATTATCACAGAAAACTGAGGGACAGGGCAAATGGAGACGGGAAAAAGACGCGCGTTTTTGATCAACTTTTTTTATTTTGCAGTTCTGCTGATCGTGGGATATCTGCTTCTCAAATATGGCCTGCCGATGCTGGCGCCGTTCCTCATTGGATTTATCCTGGCGGCGCTGCTGCAAAAGCCCATCGCATTTCTGGCCAGAAAGCTGCACATTCCGAAAAAGATTGTGGCCATTCTGCTGGTGCTGATCTTTTACTGCACCATCGGCGTGCTGCTTGCGCTGCTGGCCATCCGCGCGCTGGCGGCCTGCGAGAGCCTGTTCGGCAGTCTGCCGAGCCTGTATGCCAGCCATGTGGAGCCGCTGCTGGCCTCGCTGTTCAGCAGCCTGGAGTCACTGGTGCAGCGGATGGACCCGGAGCTGGTCAGCGTGCTGGAGGACATGACGGTGCAGTTTACCGAATCTCTGGGGCAGATGGTCTCCAGCCTCTCCATGGGGGCGGTCGGCCTGATCTCCAATTGGGCCTCCTCGCTGCCGGGACTGTTTATCAAGTTGCTGCTGATGATCATTTCGACCTTCTTCATCGCCGCGGACTATGAGCAGCTGACCGGCTTCTGTATGCGGCAGTTCTCCGAGAAGGCGCTGACGGTGGTGCTGCAGATCAAAAACTATGTGGTGGGCACGCTGCTGGTGTGCATTCGCTCCTACCTGCTGATTATGAGCATCACCTTTGTGGAGCTCTCCATCGGGTTGACCATCATCCGGGTGGACCACTCCATCCTTATCGCCCTTTGCATCGCGATTTTCGACATTTTGCCGGTGCTGGGAACGGGCGGCATCATGATTCCGTGGACGATTCTCTCGGCCATTCAGGGGGATTACACCCTGGCCATTGGCCTTCTGGCCGTCTATCTGGTGGTCACGGTGATTCGGAACATTCTGGAGCCGAAGATCGTGGGCAGCCAGATCGGCCTGCACCCTGTGGTGACGCTGGCCAGCATGTTTGTGGGTACGCAGCTGTTTGGCATTGTGGGCCTGTTTGGCTTTCCCATTGGCCTGTCGCTGCTGCGCTATCTCAATGACAACGGCACCATCCACCTGTTTAAAATGGACACCTGAGCCAAATAGGGCCGCGCCCGCCGCAAATGCTTGCAGCGGGCGCGGCTTTTTTCAACTGGCGGCCAGCGCACTGTGGACCTCGTCGAGCAGCTGGCCGGTCTGCTGGTCATAGACTGCGACGGCACAGCCCTGGAGTCCCGCCGGCGTATAGACCTGGTAGGTGAGCGCCAGATGCACGAGAACCGATGGGATAAAATCTGAGGCGGTCTCATATCCCGCGCGGTCAACCTGCAGGGTGACAGAGGAGAAATCCTCTGAATAAGTGATGGCTGTGATGTAGTCCGTCTGGGTATCCAGTTCCATCTGGGCGGCAATGGAGCTGTGCAGCGCAGCCAGGAAGGCGTCATAGTAGCGCTGGGTCATGGTGATGGTGAGCGAGCCGTCCGCCGCCAGCGCTGCGCTGGTGAACCCATTTTCGACGGCGTAGGCGGTGGCATCAAAGCCATCTTGCACACCGGCGGGCAGATAGTCGGCCGGAATCTGCAGCGTGACGAGCGTCTGTGTCTCGTCTGCCTGCACTGCCTGCTGCGGCAAAGTCACCTCTGCGGTGGTGGCCCCAGGCGTCTGCTGGGAGCAGCCGGCAAGCGCGGCCAACAGCAGCAGACCGGCGCAGAGCTTGGAGATCGCGGTGATTTGTCTCATGGCTGCACCGCGACCTTTATGACATGCTCCTGCCGGCCCTCAAACGGCGCATAGGCCCGATCGAGGTCGGACAGCGGGAAGGTGTGGGTGATGAGCGGCGTGGTGTCGAGCTGGCCGGCGGCAATCAGGCGCAGAATCTCCGCGCAGTCGCAGCCGTCCACACCGCCGGTTTTAAAGGTCAGATTTTTGCCGTACATCTGCGGCAGCGGCAGCACCTGCGGGCTGTCATACAGCGCCACAATGGTCACAATGGCGTTGGGCCGGGCGCACTGCCAGGCCAGACGGAAGGTCTGCTCGGTGCCTGCCACCTCCAGCACCACATCCGCGCCGCCGTGGTCGCTGTGGGTCAGGACGAAGTCGGAGACCTCCTCCGGCGTCACGGCAGATACCTGCGGGTAATGCGTCCGGACAAACTGCAGCCGTTGCGGGTCCTTCTCACATACAATGACGCGCCTGGGCCGGTGGAGCAGGACGCACAGCAGGGTGCAAAGGCCGGTGGGGCCCGCGCCCAGGATGAGCACTGTGTCCTCCGGTGTGATCTCCGAGATGCGCGCCGCCCAGTAGCCGGTGGCCAGAATGTCGCCGACAAACAGGGCCTGCCGGTCTGTCACGCCGTCCGGAATCCGGCTCAGAAAAAGCAGGAGCCGCAGAAGGTCTCCACATTGACGGCCACCCGGTCTCCGGGCCGCAGGGTGGTGACGGCCTTGCCGACCTGCCGCACGACGCCGACCATCTCATGGCCCACCGTGACGCCCGGCACAGCGCGGGGAACGCTCCCGTGCTTGATATGTAGGTCACTGGTACAGATGCTGCTGAGCGTCACCTGGACAATGGCGTCGGTGTCGCACTGCAAAACGGGTTCCGGCTTTTCGAGCAGGGCAAATCTGCCCGGTTCAACATAGGTATAGGCCAGCATAGGCGCCTCCTAAAATATGGATTGGAGCCTGTGGAGAATCTGTGCATCCGCCGGACAGAAGGAAAACTGCGGGATCTGCTCCGCCGTGATCCAGCGCAGCTGGGGATGCTCCAGATTCTGCAGAGCTCCGGATACAATGGTTGCATAAAAGAGCGTCAGATGGATGGTGCGCTCGGGATAGGCGTGGGTCAGCTCGGCAAAGGGGGCGCCCACACGGACCGTCACCCCCAGCTCCTCCCGGCACTCGCGGACCAGCGCCTGCTCCGGCAGCTCGCCGGGCTCCACCTTCCCGCCGGCAAACTCCCACAGCAGGCCCTGCGCCTTGCCGGCTGGCCGCTGACAGATTAAAAACCGATCGCCCTGTACAATCAGGGCTGCGACAACCTGTGTCATGGCGAGCCCCTCACTTCCGTCCATCCTCCAAAAGGTCCCGGATCTGGCGCAGCAGCAGGACCTCCTCCGGCGGCGCAGGCGGCTCGGGCGCAGGTGCAGCTGCTTGCTTCCGGTGAAACCGGTTGATGGTCCGAATGGCCAGAAAGACCACCAGAGAGATCAATAGAAAGTCCACGACGCTCTGCAGGAAGTTTCCATAGTAGATGGCGGCCTCCGCCGTATCTGCCGTGGCCGGTGTGATGACATATTTCAGATCTGTAAAGTCGATGCCGCCAAAGAGCCAGCCGATCAGCGGCATGACCAGATCGTTGACCAGGGAATTGACGATGGCGGTGAAGGCACTTCCAATGATGACGCCGACTGCCAGATCCACCACATTGCCGCGGGAGAGAAAGGTTTTAAACTCCGCCAAAAAACCAGAGTCTTTTTTCATAGGATCTCATCCTCCTTTGTCTTGCTAGTATGGCCCGGATCCCCGCCGTTCAGCAGGGATCTGATGCTACTGTAACAGATTTTTGGAAAAATGGCAATTCCGTCAGGGTGCCGGCACAAAAAATGCGTGGGGCGCCATTGGCGCCCCACGCGTTCTTGTTTGATTCAGAAGGGGACATGCTCCACATGCTCCAGCCCCACATTGCGAAAGACCTCGTCCCAGCAGGTAAATCCCTCCGGGATCCGATCCCAGGGCTCCGCCGCCCGGATGCCGCGGATGGCCAGGC
>JAHZEE010000039.1:0-6304 GCA_019421975.1 Clostridiales bacterium
CGCAGGTTGTGTATAATAAACTCCAGGTGTGAGATTGAATCTCATTGTGTAGGCGGTCACCACGCCTGCGCAGGCTATGGGGGGCGGCAACCCCCCATAGCTGCCGTGTTGTTCTTGCTTCTCCCTAAAACAACTGAATCATTCGTTTTATGCACTTCTTTTGAAGTGCATTTTCTTTTATTTTAAACTCTAATATGATTAATGTCAACTAAAATTAATTGTATCGGAATGCGAACTGGATGTTTAAGCCACTATAATAGTAAAGAGAAATGCGAGGTGATAGGGTTGAAGGAATATAATGATTTGGATTTTGTCGAATATCATTTACAATATATTAGAAAGCGTATTACTGAACTTCGCATAAAAAAGGGTGTTTCCGAGCGTGAAATGAGCCTAACACTGGGGAAAGGGCCCTCTTTTGTAAACCAGATTGTTTCTGGTAAAAACAATTTGGTTTACAAGAGTTTTCTTGAAATCTGTGAATATTTTGAAATAACACCATATGAATTTTTTGAGGAAGATTACGACCCTATCATTGCAAAAGAGATATATCATAAATTAAATGACCATGAAAATGGGGCAGAGAAATTTTATAACGGCTTAAAAAGAGTAAAGAAAGAGCATCTGGAAGCATTACTTCAAGTGCTAGGTGACATCTAAAATTTCCGACACCGCTCCGCCGCCCTTGGCGGCACCTCCCCTCAAGGGGAGGCTTATGGGGCGGTGGCTCCCCTTGAGGGGAGCTGTCGGCGACAGCCGACTGAGAGGTGTTACCGCATCATCGTAAATATTAAAGCCTACCTGCTATATTTCGCCAGAATTTCTGGCAATATATACTTGCTCTGGTGATAGAAATGATTTACCCGAGAATGAAAGATCTGAGAGAAGATAAGGACTGGACACAGCGAGAAATGGCGGAAATGCTGCATATCAGCCGCAGTTCCTATTCGGCCTATGAAAATGGGACAAATGCCTTTCCAATTGAGATATTAAAAAGTTTGGCCATGCTTTATAATACCAGCGTCGATTATCTGCTGGAACTGACGGACAATCCCAAGCCATATGAACGCAAAAAAACGAAATAAAAGCGTATTGAGAAGGCGGTGCGTTTTAAAAGCGCCACCTCTCAGTCCGCTTCGCGGCCAGCTCCCCTCAAGGGGAGCCTTTTTATTGGGTGCTGTGCAGTCTCCAAAGCCTCCCCTTGAGGGGAGGTGGCACGGCGCCAGCCGTGTCGGAGAGGTGTTCTCGCACCGGGTAAAACCAAGAAAAGATTGACAAACGGGGTGCGATCTATTATAATAATTTAGCCTGTCCAGAGGGAGAGGCAATCCTTGCCGTCCGCGAGACGGACGGCCATATGTCCAAAAGGAGGTGCAAACAACATGGCTAAGATTTCCGACAAGTACGAGATCCTCTATATCATCAACCCGACGCTGGATGAAGAGGGTATCAAGGCAATGGTGGAAAAATTCAAGGCAATGGTGGAAGCAGAGGGTACGCTCACGAGCATCGAGGAGTGGGGCAAGCGCCGTCTGGCCTATCCCATCAACGATCTGAACGAGGGCTACTATGTGCTCATGACCTGCGAGGCCAAGCCGGAGCTGCCCGCTGAGATCGACCGCGTGATGAAGATCTCTGAGAATGTCATGCGTTCTCTGATCACCGCTGTCGAAGCGTAAGGAGGCAGTTTCATGCTGAACCACATCGTTCTCATGGGGCGTCTCACCCGTGACCCCGAGCTGCGCCGCACCGGCACTGGCATCTCGGTCGCCTCGTTCACCCTGGCGGTGGATCGCGACTTTTCCAGCAAGGATGCGCGCGAGTCCGGCGAGCGCGAAACGGACTTCATCGACATTGTCGCCTGGCGCTCCACGGCCGACTTTGTCTCCCGGTACTTCACCAAGGGCCGCATGGCCGTGGTCACCGGCCGGCTGCAGATCCGCAACTGGACCGACAAAGAGGGCAACAAGCGCCGCAGTGCAGAAGTGGTTGCGGACAATGTCTATTTTGGCGACTCCAAGCGCGACGCCGAGTCCGGTCCGGCTCCGTCCTACGGGCAGAGCGGCGGCTATGGCCAGTCCTATGGCGCAGCGCCGTCCCCGGCGCCGGCTTCCGATTTCGCCATGCTCGAGGGAGACGACGCAGAGCTTCCGTTCTGATTTTTCCCGCATGATACCATCTTAAAAGATAGGAGGATACGAATATGGTCCCGAATGATAAGGGTCGTCCCCGCAAGCGCAGAAAGGTCTGCAGCTTCTGCGTGGATAAGATTACCACCATCGATTACAAGGATACCGCGAAGCTTCGCCGGTACCTCTCCGAGCGCGGCAAGATTCTGCCCCGCCGCACCACCGGCACCTGTGCAGCCCATCAGCGCCAGCTGACCGTCGCCATCAAGCGCGCGCGTCACATTGCGCTGCTGCCGTATGTGGCCGACTGAGGCTTCAGATGTCCCCCGTCCAGAAATGGACGGGGGTTTCTTGCTTTTCTGCCGGATTTTGGGTATACTGAAACTTGCGTTGAAAGCTGCGCCCCAGGCGCAACGAAAGGAGTCCTTTCCCATGCAACATGGTTTTCTGAAAGTCGCCGCCGCCACGCCGCGGGTGCAGGTGGCCAACCCGGTCCACAACGGGGCGGAGATCGCCCGCCTGGCGCGGGCCGCAGCCCAGGAGGGGGTGCGGCTCATGGTGTGCTCAGAGCTGAGCCTCACGGGCTACACCTGCGGCGATCTGTTTTTGCAGCGGACGCTGCTGCAGGGCACGCAGGACGCGCTGCTGCGCCTGGCCAGTGAGACACGCGAGCTGGACATGCTGCTGATTGTGGGTCTGCCGTATGCCCACCGAGATACCCTCTATAACTGTGCGGCCGCGCTCTGCGGCGGCGAGCTTCTGGGGCTTGTGCCCAAGACCTGGCTGCCGAACTACGCGGAGTTCTATGAGCGGCGGTATTTCACCTCCGGTCGGCGGCTGGAGGGCTGCACGGTGGAGATCGGCGGGCAGACGGTGCCGTTTGGCTGCGATCTGCTGTTCTGCCACCGCCTGATGCCGGAGTTGAAGGTCGGCATCGAGCTGTGCGAGGACCTCTGGGCGCCGGATCCTCCCTCCACAGCTCTGGCTTTGGCGGGCGCCACCGTCATCTGTAACCCCTCTGCCAGCGACGAGCTGGTGACCAAGGACGAGTACCGCCGGCAGCTGGTCTCGAGCCACGCGGCGCGGCTGGTCTGCGGCTATGTCTACTGCAACGCCGGCGACGGAGAGTCCACCCAGGATGTGGTCTATACCGGCCAGCGCCTGATCTGCGAAAATGGCGTGCTGCTGGCCGAGTGCGAGGCCACCTCCGGCCTCACCATCTCGGAGCTGGATCTGCAGCGGCTGGACCACGAGCGGCGGAGGATGGGATATTTTCACCGCGCCGGGCGCGCCATGCGGGAAATTCCATGGGGCGGCGCGCTGGTGCAGACCGCGCTGACCCGGCCGGTGGCACAGATGCCATTTGTGCCGGAAAGCGAGGCGCTGCGGCAGGCACGCTGCGAAAAAATCCTCTCCATCCAGTCCCTGGGCCTCAAAAGGCGCATCGAGCACACCCATGCCGGCGCGGCGGTCATCGGCGTCTCAGGCGGTCTGGACTCGACGCTGGCCATGCTGGTGGCGGCCCGGGCCATGGATCTGTGCGGACGGCCCCGGACCGACATCATCGCCGTGACCATGCCCTGCTTCGGCACGACGAAGCGCACCCGCTCCAACGCGGAGATTCTCTCCGAGCGGCTGGGCGTGACGCTCCGGACCGTGGACATCACGCGGGCGGTGGAGCAGCACTTTGCCGACATCGGCCACGATCCAGAGCGGCTGGATGTGACCTTTGAGAACAGCCAGGCCCGGGAGCGCACCCAGGTGCTCATGGACATCGCCAACCAGTCCGGCGGCCTCGTGGTGGGCACGGGGGATCTGAGCGAGCTGGCCCTGGGCTGGGCCACCTACAACGGCGACCATATGAGCATGTACGGCGTCAACTGCTCTGTTCCCAAGACGCTGGTGCGGTATCTGGTGGACTACGCCGCCCAGGTCTGCGGCGATGAGAAGCTGGCCGGCTGCCTGCGGGCCATTCTCGACACCCCCGTCTCGCCGGAGCTGCTGCCGGCCAAGGACGGCGAGATCTCCCAAAGGACGGAGGATCTGGTGGGACCGTATACGCTCCACGACTTTTTCCTCTATCACGCCATTCGCAACGGCTTTCCGCCGGACAAGGTCTACCGGTTGGCAAGGTACGCCTTCCAGGGCATCTACGAGGACCGGACGATTCTGCACTGGCTCAAATCCTTCTACCGCCGGTTTTTTGCCCAGCAGTTCAAGCGCTCCTGTCTGCCGGACGGCCCCAAGGTGGGCTCGGTGGCCCTGTCGCCCAGGGGAGACTGGCGCATGCCGTCGGACGCCGTGGCGAACCTGTGGCTCGACCAGCTCGAACTGCTGGATACGCCGACTTGACAATTGGAGACTTTTTTACTA
Source organism: Clostridiales bacterium (assembly GCA_019421975.1). Taxonomy (GTDB): domain Bacteria; phylum Bacillota; class Clostridia; order Oscillospirales; family Oscillospiraceae; genus CAKTFW01. The sequence continues at coordinate 4,503 of JAHZEE010000039.1, forward strand.
AAGTAGTCTCTGGTCACGCGGAGGGCTGTGCATTCAAAAGAAATGTGAGGCCGGATAAGGTGATAGGCTGAGATGCCTAGCAGCTTATCCGGCCTTTACTGTGCGGAGGTCTGAGATGGATTTATTGACGGGAAATATCAAACGGGCATATTTTCGGTATCTGTCCGCTGCCTTTGGCAGCGCGCTCATCAGCTCGATCTACTACATTGTGGATATGGCCATGGTGGGGCAGTATCAGGGACCGGACGGCACGGCGGCGCTGGCCGTGGTGGCACCGGTGTGGAACCTCATCTACAGCCTGGGGCTGCTGACGGGAATCGGCGGCGCGGTGCTCTTCAGCAATGCGCACGGCAGCGGTCACGGCCAGCGCTCCAATGAGTGGTTTACCGCGGCGCTTCTGGCGTCCGCTGTCCTGGCGGCGGTGAGCTGGGCCGTCATTCTGATCTGGTCGGAGCCGATGCTGCGGCTGTTTGGCGCCGATGCGGTGCTGCTTCCCCTGGCGGCGGACTATCTGCGCCCCATCCAATTTGTCGCGCCGCTGTTTTTGTTCAACCAGATGCTGGCGGCCTTCCTGCGCAACGACAACCGTCCGGGGCTTGCCACAGCGGCGGTGCTCGCCGGCGGTATTTTCAATGTGGTGGGCGACTATGTGTTTGTCTTTCCCATGGATCTGGGGCTGTACGGCGCAGGCCTTGCCACCTCGGTCGGCTGCGTCATCACCTCCGTGGTGATGCTGACCCACTTCTTCACCCGGCGAAATACCCTGCGCCTGGTCTGGCCCAGGCAGCTGCTGCGGCAGCTGGGGCAGATCTGCCTCACCGGCTTCTCCGCCTTTTTCCTGGACATGGCCATGGGCATCCTCACCATGCTCTTTAACCGGCAGATCATGCGGTACTTTGGCGCCTCGGCCCTGTCGGTGTACGGGATTCTGGTCAATATCAGCACGGTGGTCCAGTGCTGCGGCTACAGCGTGGGCCAGGCGGCCCAGCCGCTGCTGTCCATCAACTACGGCGCCGGCAAGTGGGACCGGACCGCCCAGATCCTCAAATACGCGGCAATGAGCGCCGGCGTTTTCGGCATCCTCTGGTGCCTGGTGGTGCTGCTGGCGCCCAATGGATTTGTCCACCTCTTTATGGCCCCAACCGCAGAGGTGCTCGCCATCGCGCCGCACATTCTGCGCACCTACGGCCTCTCCTTTTTGCTTTTGCCGTTCAATGTGTTCTCCACCTACTACTTCCAGTCCCTGATGCGCCCCGGCGCCTCCTTTGCCATCTCTGTGACCCGGGGGATCGTGCTCAGCGGCCTTCTGGTCTGCCTGCTGCCGGCCCTGTTTGGGGCGGCGCTGATCTGGTATGCCATGCCCATCACGGAGCTGGCCGTGGCGCTGCTGGTGGCGGTCTGGATCCGAAACTGCCAGAGGACGCTGACACACTGACCGGTTCTCATGTTCCTTTCATGTTGGCGTGATAGGCTGTATCCAGAAACAAACCAGCAAGGAGGAATTTAAAATGAAAATGTTCAGACAGACAGTCGGCGCAGTTCTGGCAGTGTGCATGGTGGCCGGCGCGGCCAGCGCAGCCCAGGCAGAGACCGTGACCGCCTCGATCGATCCGGACTGCCGCATTGTGATTGACGGGACGGCGCGCACCTTCTACAATGTCTCCGGCGAGGAGGTCCATCCCATCCTCTACGATGGAACCACCTATCTGCCGGTCCGTGCCATCGGCGAGCTGATGGGGGAAAATGTGGACTGGGACGAGCAGACCAAGACCATCACCATCGGCGGCCGCCGGACCACCCAG
>JAHZEE010000039.1:6314-8735 GCA_019421975.1 Clostridiales bacterium
CCGTGACCGGGACGCCGGACCGGGACGCGGAGCGGACCCGTGTCTCGGCGCAGCTGCGGCCGGACTTCACCGTGGTGGTGGAGGACCAGCAGCGGCGCTTCACCAATGTGGACGGCGAGACGGTCTACCCGCTGCTCTATGACGGCTCCACCTATCTGCCGGTCCGCTCCATCGGCGAGCTGATGGGCAAGGAGGTGAGCTGGAACCAATCCACCAGAACCGTCACGCTGGGGCAGGATCAGACCGTCACAGACGCGGACACCTTTGACGGCGCCCAGCAGACGGGGCAGATCAGCAAGGAAAAGGCGCAGCAGATCGCTCTGGAGCACGCGGGCGTCAAGGCCAAGGACGCCACCTTTGTCCGTGTCAATCTGGAGCGGGAGGACGGCCGGCTGGTCTATGAGGTGGAGTTCTACACCGCAGGCGGCATGGAATACGACTACGAGATCGACGCAAAGGACGGCACCGTCGTGAAGTATGACCAGGATGCGGAGTACTATCAGCCCCAGCAGACGGGCACGCAGATCACCGAGCAGGCGGCAAAACAGATCGTGCTGGACCGCGTCTCCGGCGCCAGCGAGCGGGACCTGCGCATCCATCTGGATCAGGACGACGGTCGTCCGGTCTATGAGGGGGAGCTGATCTATGGCGGTATGGAGTACGAGTTTGAGCTTGACGCGCAGACCGGCACTGTGCTGGAGTGGAGCGCAGAGTCCCTGTACGACTGATTGGCCGATTCAAAAAAGCGCACCGCAGCTGCGGTGCGCTTTTTCTATGCCTGCTCCCGCTGGGACAGCAGCGTCTCACGCCTGGAGAGAATGCGGGGCAGACAACAGAAGAAGGTGATGGAGGTCACGCAGGCCGCAATGAGATCGGAGATCGGCTCCGCCAAAAAGACCGCAAAGACCTTGTCGTCAAAGAAAAACGGCAGAATCAAAATCAGGGGGATCAGAAGAATGAATTTTCGGAGTACCGCCAGCAGGAGCGAGACCCTCGCCTGCCCCAGCGCCAGAAAGCTCTGCTGGCAGGTGAACTGTGCGCCCATGACAAACAAGGTGGCAGAGTAGATGTTGAGGGCCCACACGCTGTAGTCGGTGAGCGCCGGGTTCTCGCTGTTGAACAGGCGCACAAAGAAGGTGGGGAAGAGAAAGACGACCAGCCACAGAAAGACCGACAGCAGCAGGGAGCTGACGAGGGTCAGCCGGAAGGCGCGCCGTACCCGCTCGGAGTTGCCGGCGCCGTAGTTGTAGCCGAGGATGGGCTGGGCGCCCTGGGCCACGCCCTGCAGAATCATGGTCCGCACCTGGGTGATGCTGGAGACGATGGTCATGGCGCCCACGGCCAGGTCTCCGCCGTAGTGCTTGAGCGAGGCGTTGAACGCCACAATCAGCACGCTCTCCGAGCCCTGCATGACAAAGGGGCTTACGCCCAGCGCCAGCACAGGGGCCAGCGCCTTCCAGTCCATCCGAAGATAGGCCCGGCGCAGCCTGAGCTTTGTGACCCGGCCGGTCAGAAAGCGCAGCACCCAGAGTGTGGAGATGAGCTGGGACAGGATGGTCGCCAGCGCCGCGCCCTGTACGCCCATGCCGAACAGGTAGATGAAGATGGGGTCCAGCACGATGTTGCAGACGGCGCCGATGAGTACCGTCTTCATGGCGACGCCGGTGAAGCCCTGCGCGGTGAGAAACGGGTTGAGGCCCAGGGAGAACAGGACAAACACCGAGCCAAGCAGGTAGATGCGCATATAGTCGGTGGCATAGCCGATGGTGTCCTGGCTGCCGCCGAAGAGCAGAAGCAGCGGCTCACAGAAGATCTGGAACAGCACCGTGGAGAGCACGGCTAAAATGAAAAGCGAGACAGTGCAGGTGCCGAGAATCCGCTCGGCGCGGTCAATATTGTGCTCGCCCAGGTAGATAGAGGCCCGCGCGCCGCCGCCGGTGCCGATCAGAGAGGACAGGGCGGTAATCAGCATCAGGATGGGGAAACAGACCCCCAGACCCGTCAGCGCCAGCGTGCCCTCCGCCGGAAGCCTGCCGATGTAGATGCGGTCGACAATATTATACAGTGCATTGACCAGCTGCGCTGTGGTGGCCGGGACGATCAGACGCCACAAAAGCGGCCCAATCCGGTCCCGTCCCAGGTCGTTGATCCGAGCCATCGGGGTGCTCCCTCCCTGTTAAGATCTTGTAAACATTATATCGCAGAAACCGGCCGGAGGCAAGGTGCAATTCCAGCCGCGCTGCGGCGGTCCAGATAAAACCGGCATCGCTCCGTTTGGAAAAAAGGGATTTGCAAATCCGGACGGGATCTAGTATGATGAAGGCAAATGGAAAAGGAGGGGATCTCTTGATTATAAAACCCTACAAAGGCAAATGGCCCAAGATTCATCCCGCGGCCTGGATTGCGGAAAATGCGACGATT
>JAHZEE010000039.1:8745-10905 GCA_019421975.1 Clostridiales bacterium
AGCGTCTGGTATGGGGCGGTGCTGCGCGCCGACTATACGGCAATCCGGATTGGAAAAAACACCAACATCCAGGACCTGGTGCTCTGCCATGGCGACGGCGATGCGCCGCTGATCATCGGGGACAACTGTACCGTGGGGCACTGCGCGGTGGTCCATGGATGTGTGGTGGACGATCACAGCCTGATTGGCATGGGGGCGACCCTGCTCAACAACAGCCATATCGGCCGGGATTCCCTGGTAGCAGCCCATGCGCTGGTGCGCGGTGGGCTCCAGGTTCCGCCGCGCTCGGCGGTGATGGGGGTGCCGGGTAAAATCGTCCGGCAGACCTCGGACGAGGACATGGAGTGGTTTGACTCCGATGTGGAGAAATATAAAATGCTGGCCGCCAATCAGCTGCCCACCTACGAGGAACTGATGGCCCAGGAGCGATAAAGTGCGCGCCAAAAAGCTCACCCGCATGGCGCTGCTGACCGCAATTGCACTGGCCATTTTTACGGTGGAGGCGCAGATCCCGCTTCCAATCCCGGTGCCCGGCATCAAGCTGGGGCTGGCCAATGTCGTCACGGTGGCGGCCCTGTACTGGATGGGCGCCGGGCCGGCGCTCGGCCTTCTGGGCTGTCTTGCCACCGGTCAGGTGATGGCTATATTCTACAGCCTGGCGGGCGGCGTGCTGAGCTGGCTTGTGATGCTGCCCATGCGCCATGTGGTGGGACCGCGGCAGATCTGGGCGCTCAGCATTGTGGCAGCCATGGCCCACAATGTGGGGCAGATTCTGGCGGCCATGGTACTCACCGGGACGCCGCAGATTGTGGTCTATCTGCCGATTCTGCTCTTTTCCGGTATGCTCACCGGCCTGTTTACGGGCATTGCCGCCCAGCTTGCCATTGCGCGGCTGCGACGGTTTTGGGAATAGGGGCGGCAGCCAGGCTGCCGCCCCTTGTCCATATTTATTTTGGAATTGTTTGCATTTCGTCCAAAGAATGTTCACGGATTGGGCCGCGGGTTCGGGTATAATAAAGACACTTCAAAACCAGGTGGCCCATTCGGCACAGGGCTGATGCTGTGGAAAGATCTGCAGATAGGCGACGGTCCTGTGATGCGACCGAATTTCAAGATAGATGATAAAGGCGGCAGCCCCCAGACAGGGCTGCCGCCTCTCATGTTATAACAGTGCCTGGATCCGGCTCTGCGCCTCTGCGCCGGCCTTGATGCCGATGACGGGGATCTGCAGTCCCGCCGCCTGAAGCCCACGCTGCAGGGCCTGGATCAGCACGCCCTGTCCGGCGATCTCCCGGTCCAGGTCCGAGGTCGTCTCCACCCCGCAGCAGGGGGAGCGATTCATCCCCACAATGCCGCAGACCGTAAACCCATTTTCTATATACTGCCGGATCTGAAACAGAATCTGCTGGGCGAGCAGCTCCAACCGGCCCGCTGCCGGCTGCTGCTGCATCCTTTGGCGGATCCGGGTGTTCTCCACCACCACCGGACGGGTTGCGCCCAACGGATCGGCCCGGTCCAATCCCAGGCAGATGAGCTCCGGACACATCATCTGCACGATCCCGACCTGTGCGTCCAGAAGCAGTTTGACAATCTCCCCGTGGCAGGCGGGGTAATCCGCCGTGCCGTCTGAAATGGCGTTCTGATTGAGCAGGCAGTGGGCGACAAAGATCACCCGGCGGCTTCTGCCGTCTTCAAACATCACCGGTACTCCACCTCCAGGTCCTTGACCAGCAGGGGGTTGATCTCCAGTGTCGCCAGATCCCCGCAGGCGCAGCTGACATCTGTCACATCCACACAGGTGTGTACCATGCCGATGTGGCCCAGCACCCGGCAGCGCGTGCCGGCCACAGTCACATAGATGGCCCGGCGGGTCAGCATGGCCTTGAGATTGGAGAAAATGCCGCGGATGCAGTCCCGCGCCCGGAACAGGTCCCGGCCCTTCTCTGCGCCGAACCCCTGGTAGTAGCCCAGATTGAGCACCGCCACGCGGGTGGCGCGTCTGGCCTTCCAGGCCGCGCCATAGCCGCAGGTGTCGCCCCGCTGCAGCCACCGCAGCTCCTCGATCGGGGCCTCAGCATACCCAATCCGCTGCAGCCCGGTCTTGGCGCGGAAGCTGAGCCGCCCCAGAAACGCAGAGCCGATGCGCACAGCGTCCAGCTT
>JAHZEE010000004.1:0-5863 GCA_019421975.1 Clostridiales bacterium
CATCCTCCAGGATGGACAGCATCAGGAACAGCACCAGCATCTGGGGCACGAAGCCGAGGACAGCGCCGACGCCGGCGACAATACCGTCGGAAATCAGGCCAGTCAGCCACTCCGCACAGCCCCAGCCCTCCAGGATGGCTCTGGAGCCCTCCTGCAGCCAGGCAGCACCCAGCGTGTCGTTGGTCCAGTCCGTGAGGAAGGAGCCGAAGGGACCCATGGCAACCCAGTAGACCACAAACATTACAACTGCAAAAATGGGCAGCGCCAGCACGCGGTTTGTGACGACCCGGTCGATCTTATCGGAGGTCGTCATATCGTGGCGCGCAATCTTTTTCCGGACGCAGCGGTCGATCACCTTGCTGATGTAGGCGTAGCGCTGGTTTGTGATGATGCTCTCGGCATCGTCATCCATCTCCGCCTCGCAGTCCTGGATATGCTCCTCCAGGTGCTTTTTCAGTTCCTCGCTCAAGCTCAGCTCTTCCATGACCTTCTCGTCACGCTCAAACAGCTTGATGGCATACCAGCGCAGGTTCTCCGCCGGGACGCGGCTGGCGATGGACTCCTCGATATGTGCAATGGCGTGCTCCACACTGCCTGTAAAGACATGGGGCGCCTCGCCGATACGCTTTGCATTCGCCAGCTCAATGGCGCGCTCCGCCACGGTCATGCTGCCCTCGCCCTTCAGGGCGCTGGTCTCAATGACCGGGCAGCCCAGCTCTGCGCTCAGCTTCGCCAGATCAATTTTGTCGCCGTTTTTACGGACAATGTCGATCATGTTCACCGCAATGACCATGGGGATTCCCAGTTCGATCAGCTGCGTGGTGAGGTACAGGTTTCTCTCAATATTGGTGCCGTCTACGATGTTGATAATCGCATCCGGGCGCTCTTTTACCAGGTAGCCGCGGGCCACCACTTCTTCCAGGGTGTAGGGGCTGAGGGAATAAATGCCGGGCAGATCCTGAATGACCACATCCTTGTGGTTTTTCAGCTTGCCCTCTTTCTTCTCCACGGTGACGCCGGGCCAGTTGCCGACATATTGGCTGGAACCAGTCAGCGCGTTAAACATGGTTGTCTTGCCGCAGTTGGGGTTACCGGCAAGCGCAATGGTGATTTTCATGGTTCACACTCCTCTTCTTTCTCTTTTCAGGCCCGGCAAAAGTTAGATTTTACTAACCTCTGGGGCTGGAATTGAAAGGGGCCCTTTACTCGACCTCGATCATCTCTGCGTCTGCCTTCCGGACAGACAGCTCATAGTTGCGCACATTCAGTTCCATCGGGTCACCCAGCGGCGCTACCTTGCGGACCTGCAACTGGACTCCCTTGGTGATCCCCATGTCCATAATGCGGCGCTTGACCGGGCCTTCGCCGTGCAGCCGCTTTACCACTGCCGTCTCACCGACTTTGACATCCTTCAGCGTCTTCAATCTCTCTTCCTCCTTTAAATCATCACACGGTTTGCCATAGTCCGGTCCAGCGCGATCCGGCTGTCTTTCACCTGCAGAATCAGATTGCCGCCCATCTCGCTGACTACGGTGACAGTCTCATCCACCACAAATCCCAACTCCGCCAAGTGGCGCCGAATCTCATCTTTTCCGGTAATTTTACGGATTACAACCGGCTCTCCAGGTTTTGCCATCGTCAAGGGTATCAAGTGGCTCCCCCCTTCCTCACATGGTCGGAATCCGGCCGTGCTAAAGTTAGTACTCGCTAATTTCTAGCGTTGATAGTTTACCGCCGCTAACACAACTTGTCAATCCCTTTTTCAAATTTTATTTCAAACTTCTAAATTTTTTCTTGTTTTCTGTCAAATATGGCCGTACTCCGCGCCGTTGTTTTCCACGCCATAGGCGCAGATGAGCCCGGAGGCCCACTGCAGCAGCCGCTCTGTCAGCGCCTGCCAATCCGGCTGCCGCTCCAACAGCGCCCGCTCCTCCGGGCGCAGAAGCGGCATTAGGCCCTGCCTCTGCTTGACAAATACGCCGGTTCGTTCAAAGTGCGCAATGCGCAGGGTGAAAAACGCCGCCTTCTGCAGCTGCTGAACCAGTTCTTCGCTGCGTGTATGTAAATAGTTGTGGGAGCAGGCATGATAGATGCCGCAGGCGCCCGCCAGCACAGCCCGCCGCACATCCGCCGGGCGCAGAAGCGGCAGCAGGAAGTTCAGATCCCCCTCGATGGGCGTCGTATCGTAGTAAAAGGAGATCAGCTCTGCGCGGTCCCAGTGCTCCAATTCCCGCCGGCCGGAGACAAAGCCGCACAGCTTCTCCCGCTGGGGCAGCGCCTCAGCGGCCGCGCGGTACCGCTCTAAATCCACCATGGAGACCTGATCCAGAATGAGCACCACATCGATGTCGCTCTCCGGCCCGGCCTCTCCGCGGCCACAGCTTCCCTGCAGCCCCACACAGCAGATCCGCGCTCCAAACAGCGCGTGTACCATCTGCAGATAGCGCTGCATCCAGTGCTCCAATTCCATCCCGTCTCCTCCTCAAGCATTGCAGTCCGGCCTGTCCGGCCGCCGCAGAATGTCCAGAGTATACTCTGTTTTTTTGCATTTTGCAATCGATTTTCCGCACACCCGGCGGAATGCGGAAAAAAGCCATGCAGAAGCATGGCTTTTTTCCATCTATTGGTTTGGGGATAATAACTCCAAGAGCTGCCTTATATTTTTCTTCCCAAAAAAGACCTGGGTGTCATTGATCACCAGACAGGGGACGCTCATCACCCTGTACCGCTGCTGCAGGTCCGGGAAATGGCTCAGGTCGTAGACCTCAGCCGTTACATGGGGGCTTTCTGCCGCAATTCGCTGGGCCGCAGTCACCAGCTCCGGGCACATGGTGCAGGAGAGGGAGACAAGAATCTTCATGTGGATCGGGCGTCCGATTGCATCAATGGCCTGTTTGACCTCCGTCTCCAGCGTCTGGCCGGGGCCGGCCGCATTATAGAGCCCCAATACGAAGGAGGTGAACTCATGGCCGCCGGGCACGCCATGAAATGCGAGTCCGGTGGGAGTTCCGTCGGCGCGGCAGACCTGCACGCAGGGCAGATCGGCCCCGTCCGGCGGCGCCGCCTCCTTGAGCGCAAGCCTGGGGGTCAGGCGGGCCAGCGCCTCCATGTACCGCCGCAGCTCCGCCGACACCGGGCGGCCGTCCAAATACAGCCGAAGCTGCAGCGGCGCCGCCATTTTGGAGAACACCGTCTCCAGCTGGGCCAGCATGTCGCTGGAAAAGAGTTCATTTTCCGCGCCAGTCCGCCCCTCGGTGTGTGCCGGCTTGGCTTTTTGCAGCGCCGGCGGCGTCGGATGCAGGCCGGTCTGCTTCTGCATCTCAGCGCAATACCGCTCCAGCTCCGTGGCCGCCAGCGCGCCATCGCCCACTGCCGTCACCACCTGCCTTAGCGGCTTGATGCAGACATCGCCGGCCGCATACAGTCCCTCTACACTGGTGTGCTGGTTGCGGTCTGTGACGATGTAGCCCTGCCCGTCACGCTCCGCGATGCCCTGAACCAGCTCTGTGGCGGGCTCATACCCGGCAAAGACAAACACGCCGAAGGTCTCCCCCTCTGCCGGCCGGTACTCTGTCACCTCGCCGGTCTCCGTGTTGCGGTAGCGCAGATAGCGCAGCGCCGTGTCACCTGCCACCTCTTCCACCTGGGTGTGGGTGTACACGGTGATCTTCGGATGGCTGCGGGCCAGATCTGCCGTGGCCTTGGCGCATTTGAAATCCGCGCCGCGGATCAGAATTGTCACATGGCTGGCGTATTTGGTCAAAAACACGCTCTCCTCCGCAGCTGCAAATCCGCCGCCCACCACAAAGACCTGCTTCCCTGTGAAAAATTCTCCGTCGCAGGTGGCGCAGTAGGCGACGCCGTGGCCCCGGAAGTCCGCCTCCCCCTGAAAGCCCACGGCTCTTGGCCGTGCCCCTGTGGCAAGCAGGACGCCGAAGCACCTGAATACGCCGCGGCTGGTCCGGACCGTTTTGACCGCGCCCTCCAGCGAGAGCCCCTCCACCTCCGCCAGCAGAAATTCTGCGCCAAAGCGCTGCGCCTGCTTCCGCATGGTCTCGGTCAGCGCAGCGCCGCTGGTCTGTTCCACGCCCGGATAGTTGACGACTTCCGCTGTAATGGTGATCTGGCCTCCGAAGTGGTCCTTCTCCACCACCAGCACCCGGTAGCGTGCCCGCGCCAGATACAGCGCGGCTGTCAGGCCCGCCGGCCCGCCGCCGATGACGACCACATCATACAGCTGTTCCAAATTCTGTTCCATGGAATTAGAGTTGGCCGACCAGATCCAGGCTGGGCTTCAAGGTCTGTGCTCCCGGCTGCCACTTGGCCGGACAGACCTCATCGCCATGCTCTGCCACAAACTGGCTGGCCTGGACGCGGCGGAACAGCTCGTCCGCATTCCGGCCCACATTTCCGGCCGTCACCTCATAGGCCACGATCCGCCCCTCCGGGTTCACAATAAAGCTGCCCCGCTCGGCCATGCCGTCCTGCTCGATATAGACCTCAAAGTCCTTTGCCAGCGCGTGGGTGGGGTCTGCCAGCATGGGGAACTGGATCTTCTGAATCCGCTCCGAGGCATCGTGCCAGGCCTTGTGGACGAAGTGGGTGTCACAGGACACGGCGTAGATCTCACAGCCCGCAGCCTGAAACTGCGCATATTTGTCTGCCAGATCCTCCAGCTCGGTGGGACACACAAAGGTGAAGTCCGCCGGATAGAAGAAAAACACGCTCCACTTCCCGAGAATATCCGCCTTGCTCACCGTCTTGAACGCATGGTTCTGGAATGCCTGAACCGTAAAATCACTGACTTCTTTTTGAATCATGGACATGATCATTACCTCCTGCGTTTCATTAGTTAGTTATTGCTAATTACAGAGATATTATACGCAGAAAGCACCCCCACTGTCAAGAAAATCCCTGTAAAGATTTTCCTGCAAACAAAAACCAGGCGGGCGCGGTATCCCCGCGCCCGCCTGGTTCATGCAAAGCAGATGGACTGTGCAGCCCCCATCGCCGCGATCTCCGCATCGTCATGGGTGACCATCAGGACCGTCCGGCCTGCGCAGCGCTGCCGCGTGTCCTCCATGACCTGGGCCTTTGTCCCGGCATCCAGGCCGCGGAACGGCTCGTCCAGGAACAGCACATCGAAGTCCGCCAGCAGCGCCCGCAAAATGGCCACCCGGCGCCGCATGCCGCCGGAGAGCTCCCGCACCGGCTGTCCGGCGCAGTCCCGCAGCCCCACAGCCTGCATGGCCTCCAACACCTGCAGGCGGGTGCACTGCGGCGCTGTCAGACGGATGTTGGCGTCGGCATTGAGGTTTTCGCACAGCCGGTCCTCCTGAAAGACCGCACTGAACCGAAGGCCCTCCAGCCCCAGGATCCGGCCGCCGTCCGGCTGCTCCAGACCCATGAGGATCCGGAGCAGCGTGGTCTTCCCCCACCCGGACGGGGCCATGATACAGCTCACCTGGCCAATCGGGATGGCGAACGAGACGGCCTGCAGCACCGTCTTCGGCCCATATGCCTTGCTGACTGCCTCAACTCTGATCTGTTCCATGGCTCACATCCTCTCTGAACGCCGCACAGCGCCGCGCAGCAACGCCAAAAACACCTTCTCAAAGGCCAGGCTGATCAGCACGACCACCAGCGTCCAGGCAAACAGATCCGGTGTGTCCAGATAGACCTTGGCCTGCTGCAGCCGCTCTCCAATGGACCCCTGCGGCATTCCAATCACCTCAGCCGCCACGCCCGCTTTCCAGCAGAGTCCCAGTGCCACCGCACAGCCCGCGTGAAAAAATGGCAGGACCTGCGGCACATAGAGATAGCGGATTCTGCGCCCAGCCGGAATCCGGAACACCTGTGCCAT
>JAHZEE010000004.1:5873-14075 GCA_019421975.1 Clostridiales bacterium
TCCAGCAGCTGCCGGTCTGTGGCCGCAATCCCCTCCAGCACATTGGAGTAGATCACCGGCAGCACCATCAGAAAGGAGATTAGCACCGCCAGATTTCTGGAGGAAAACCAGATCAGAGCCAGAATGATAAAGGAGGCCACCGGTACCGACCGGATGGTCAGCATGGCAGGCGCCAGCAGCTCGCGCACACGGCCGAACCGCGCAGCCAGTGCTGCAAGGATCACGCCGCACCCTGCCGCCAGCAGGAACCCGCCGCCAATGCGCAGCAGGGAGAACAGAATGGAGCTCCAGAACGACGCCGTCAGCGCCAGCTGGCCCAGCCTCTGGAGCACCCGCAGGGGGGAGACCAGAAGAATGTCCAGTCCCACCGCCATGCTGGCCACCTGCCACACAGCCAGCCAGACGAGGACTGCCCAGAGCCGAATTTGCCGCGGCCTTTTCATCTCAGCGGCTGTAATAGAAGTCATCGGCCGGCATCGCGCCGCCCACAGACTTGGGATCCTGCTCCAGCAGGACCTCCAGATAGCCGGAGAGCTTGTCCTTCATCTCGCCACCCTCAATCAGCGTGATATTACAGGCCGGAATCGCCTTCTCGGCCACCTCCGCCGTGACAATGTCAAAGGCGCCGACCAGCTGCGCCGCAGCGGCCACATCGCTGTTTACAAAGTCCACAGATTCCTGATAGTGGTCCAGGAAGGCGGAAACAGCCTCTGGATTCTGCTCTGCAAACGCCTTGCGCACCACCACCACGCCGGTGATGAGCGCGGACGGATGCTCGCTCTGCTCCTGCAGCTTGTCCCACTGCTCGGTGAGATCCAGCGCCACGCGGATGTTCTCACTTTTGGACTGGGCCGTTGTCACAAAGGGCTGCGGCAGCATGGCCACAGCGTTCTCCTCCGCCAGCAGCGCCGCCAGACACTCCGCGTGCTCACTCTTCCACTCGATGGTCACATCGCTGGCCGGATCGATCCCGTTGGCGGAGAGGATATAGTTGAGGGCATACTCCGGCGTGGCGTTCTTGCCGCTGGCATAGATGGTTTTGCCCCGCAGATCCTCCACTGTGGAGACCGTCTCCCCGCTCTCCACAATATACAGTACGCCCAGCGTATTGATGGCCAGCACCTGAATCGCTCCCTCCGTGTTGTTGTAGAGCACCGACGCCAGATTGGCCGGGACCGCCGCGATGTCCAGCTCCCCCTGGGAGAGCTTGGGCGTGATCTCGTCTGCTGAGGCCAAAATCGAAAAGTCGTACTGATTGTCCGTCACAAGGCCATTTTTTGCATCGTCCATAAACTTGACCATGCCCATCGCCGTCGGCCCCTTGAGCGCTGCAATCCTGATGTCGACCGGCTCTGCACCGGGCTGCTCCTGGTTCTGCTCTGTCTGCTCCGGCGGCGTCTGCGGCTCTGTGTCTGCAGAGCCGCACCCCGCAAACAGCACTGCCACCAATGACAACACGCATAAAAGCGAAATCCATTTTTTCATTTCGTTTCATTCCCTTCTTGTAAAGTGACGCGCCCAATATTCCAGCTGCGCCTAATGCTATAGTATACATGCCCCGGTTCCCAACGGCAAGCGCCGCTCTGTATTTTCTTCCCCATTTTTCATTGACAAGTGACAACTCCATTACTATAATAGAGTTGTCAGAAAAGCAGGACAGGTGGTGCTATCCCCATGAAACACACGCAATCACCGCCCATCTATCTCCAGGTGGCCTACGATATCGCGGCAAAGATTGCCGCGCAGGAATTGAAGGAGGGCCAGCGGTTTACAGGCCGCTCGCTGATGGGCTCCCAATACAATGTCTCACCGGAGACAATCCGCCGCGCCATGCGCCTTTTATCCGATGTGGGAATTATCTCCATCCAGCAGAATGTAGGCTCTGTGGTGGCCTCCCGCGCCCGCGCGCTGGAGTATATTGAGCGGGCCAAGGCGGACACCAATCTGCGGGCATTAAAGCATCAGTTGCAGTCCCTCATCGAGCAGCGGGACCAGCTCAACGGGCAGATCAACGACACCTTTGAGCGCATCTGTAATCTGGAAGAGCGCTTTCACCACAGTGACCAGTTCCGCACCTATGAATTCACGCTGGAGCCGGGCAGCCCGGTCGCCGGCGCCAGCATCGGCACGCTCTCATTCCGCCAGCGGACCGGCGCCACCGTCATCGCTGTACGGCGCGGCGATGAGATGGAGATTTCGCCCGGCCCTCAGACGGCGCTTCAAGCCGGAGATACCCTGCTGGTGGCCTGTAATCTCACCGATATCAGCCGGGTGGAAGAGCTGCTGGGGCTCACCTGACCGCTCTTATTCCGACCGCCGCCATCCATCGTAACCGTAAAGGAGCATGACCATGAAACAGTTTTTCTCCCGGGTTCTCGTTGTTGTCCTGCTGGGCTGTGTCTGCGCAGGCCCGGCCAGTGCCGCCGATGCGCCCAAACAGGAGATCGTCTTTGCCGATGTGGGCTGGGACTCGGTGCAGCTCAACAACGCCATTGCCGGCCTCATCGCTGAGGAGGTGTTCGGCTATACCTGGTCTGAGGTGCCCGCCTCCACCGCCATCTCCCATGAGGCGCTGATCCAGGGGGATGTGGATGTCGTCATGGAGGAGTGGACGGACAACATCGCCTCCTATCCCCAGGACCTGCAGAACGGCAGGTTCGTGGAGCTTGGCATCAATTTCAACGACAACTATCAGGGCTTCTACATTCCCCGCTATGTGGCCGACGCCAACCCCGGACTCAAAAGTGTCCAGGATCTGAAGGACTACGCCGCGCTCTTCCCCGATCCCAACGACCGCTCCAAGGCCTGTATCTATGGCGGCATTCCGGGCTGGAGCGCCACGGAGATCATGCAGAAAAAGGTCGACGCGTATGGTCTTTCTGAGCTGTACAACTATGTCACGCCCGGCAGCAATGCGGCGCTGGACTCCGTGATCACCGCCGCATGGGATCGCCAGGAGCCGATTGTCACCTATTACTGGGAGCCCACCTGGCTGCTGGGAAAATACGACATGGTTCTGCTGGAGGACACACCCTATGATGCCGCCACCTATGCCGACGGCATCGGCGCGCTGCCCCCTGTCACGGTCACCGTCTGTGTCAGCAACGACTTTTACGCCTCCAATCCGGAGTTTTGTTCGTTTTTATCCAACTACCATATGTCCTCTCCCCTCATCAGCGAGGGGCTGGCCTACATGCAGGAGACCGGTGCAGATCACACTGCCACCGCCAGATGGATGCTCACAGAGCACCCGGAGCTGGCCGAGCAGTGGCTGACGGAGGCGCAGGCTGAGCTGCTCTTCACCCGCCTGGACGGCGCGGCAGAGGGGGCATCCCAGGACTGGATTTTCTCCTTTCCCCTGGTGATGGCGCCCAACACAGACGCCATCGACAGCGCCGTGCGGGCATTTGCAGCCAGCGCCGCGCCGGTCCTCGATGTGCTGCACAGCGCCCTGGATGGCCTGGTACAGTTCTTCCACGCCATTCTCAGCCATATCCCCTGGTTCGTGCTGATTGCGCTGGTGCTGGTACTCGGCTGGCGCGCCCGAAGAAGGTGGCGAAGCGGCGTGCTCTACGCGCTGCTGTTCTTCCTCGTCGGCGTGGTGGGGCTGTGGGAGGAAATGGAACTGACCCTCTCCATTGTGCTGGCCAGCGTGGTGATCGCCCTGCTGCTGGGGCTGCCCATCGGTATTTTAATCTCCGGCTCGCGGCGGGCCAACCGGATTGTCCGGCCCATTCTGGACACCATGCAGACCATGCCGGTCTTTGTCTATCTGATCCCGGCCCTGCTGCTGTTTGGCCTCGGCAACGCCTCCGCCGTCATCGCCACCGTCATCTATGCCGTCGTCCCGGTGATCCGCCTCACGAGCCTTGGAATCCGCCAGGTCGACCCCGAGGTCGTGGAGGCCGCCCGGTCCTTTGGCTCCACCAAGTGGCAGCTGCTGCGCAAGGTCCAGATTCCCCAGGCGCTGCCCACCATCATGACCGGCGTCAACCAGACCCTGATGATGGCCATGGCCATGGTCGTCACCTGCTCGATGATCGGTGCAAACGGCCTCGGAATGGAGGTCCTCCGCGCCGTGCAGCGCATCGAGATCGGCCGCGGCCTGGTGGCCGGTGCGTGCGTTGTGGTGCTGGCCATTGTGCTCGACCGTCTGACGCAGAGCTGCTTTGCCAAAGATCAGTCCATGGAAAACGGTGCAGATACCGATGCAGAACAGTGAGGTGAACCATGAGTCAGTCCAATGAGATCATTCTGGAAGTGCAGCATCTGGCGAAGCTCTACGGCCTCAACCGGCCGGAGGCCATCCGGCTGCTGGAGGCGGGCGCCACCAAGGAAGAGGTGCAGAAAAAAACCGGTGTTTCGGTTGGACTCTGGGACATCAATCTGAAGATCCCCCGCGGCAAGATCTTTGTCATCATCGGCCTGTCCGGCTCCGGGAAGTCCACCCTGGTCCGCTGCTTCAACCAGCTCAACCGCGTGAGCGCCGGCAGGGTGCTCTTCGACGGCAAGGACCTCTCCACCCTGACCAAGCGGGAGCTTCTGGAGTTCCGGCGCACCAAAATCTCCATGGTCTTTCAGTCGTTCGGCCTCATGAGCCACCGGGATGTGCTCTCCAATGTGGGCTACGGGCTGGAGGTCAAGGGCGTGCCGCGGGAGGCCAGGGAGAAAAAATCCATGGAGATTCTCTCCATGGTGGGACTCAGCGGCTGGGAACATCAGTCCTGCGGCAGCCTCTCCGGCGGCATGCGCCAGCGCGTCGGCATCGCCCGCGCCCTGGCCAACGATCCGGAGGTCCTGCTGATGGATGAGCCCTTCTCCGCCCTGGACCCGCTGGTGCGGCAGGATATGCAGTTCGAGCTCCTTCAGATCCAGCGGGAGCTCGGCAAGACCATTGTCTTTATCACCCACGACATCGACGAGGCCTTCAAGCTCGGCGACACCGTCGCCATTTTGCGCGACGGGCGGCTGATCCAGGTGGATACCCCGGAGCGCATGAGCACCCATCCCGCCGACGACTATGTGAGCGCGTTTATCAACAGCGCCGACAAATCCAAGGTGCTGACCGTCCGCAATATCATGATCACCCCCTCTGCGCTCATCCGCCAGACGGACGGCCTGCGCTTTGCCATTCATATGATGCGCAAAAACGCCCTCTCCACCGTATATGTGGTGGACGACAAGCTGCACCTGACCGGGATTCTCTCCATCAGCGAGGCCATTCGGGCGCTGCGGGAGAACCTGGAGCTGCCGCAGGTACTCTATACAGACATCCGCACAACAACCCCCGATGCGCTGATCTCCGAGATCATGCCCATCGCCGCAGAGAGCCCCTACCCCATTGCGGTGGTGGATGAAAAAGAGCAGCTCAAGGGCATTGTCACCAAGGCCAGCGTTCTCTCGGCGCTGTTATAAGAGGAGCCGGCGTTCCGCAGGGAACGCCGGCTCCTTTTTCATATCATTCCGCAGGGTCAGCCAGAATGGATTCCAGCAGCCTGTCTCCGCCGTCCTCGCCGGGGTCATTGGTCCCCAGCTCGCCGCGAAAGGCCCGGAACAGGATGATCTGCCGCAGCTGTCTGATCTGCTCCAGGGCTGCCTCCGCGCACACCTGCACCTGCCGCTCCCTGGCAAATGCCAGATCAAGCAGCCGGATCAGCTCCGCCTGCTCCTCTGCGGGCGGCAGACGCACCGGCAGGCCCAGCAGATCCTCCTTCTGAATCGAGGGGGAGTTGTCCCCCTTCATAAACTGGTTCAGATAGTCGATTGTCTCCGGGGCGCAGAGCAGATAATACAAAAACCGCGGCAGGATCCGCTCCGAGGGCCGGCACACAAAAAATCCGGTCGAGGCAGTACAGCCAGACAGCTCTGTATCGATCAGCGCAATGTTTTTCAGGTATGGCCGCACCAGGGAGAACAGCGTGTCGCCCGCCGCAACTGCCTGAGCCGCTCTGGAGGGCGCCTTCCGGGTGAGAAGCAGCTTGGGCGCGCGCACCGTCTGCCATCGGTGGTCAATCGCGTCGATATCAATGTACCGAAAGGTCTCGCCGTCCGGTTTCCGCCGCTCCGTCGGCAGCAGCAGCGCGCCCAGATGCACACAGCTCCAGTCCCCATCGCCGTGCGCCCGCCGCCACTGGGCGCTCAGATCGCCGGTGAGCGCGCTGTGAAACAGAGATGCCCGTCTGATCTCCAGGCCGTCTATGCTCTCCTGGATCTTTTGCTCCGCCGCATCCAGTCTGGAAAACAGCTGTTCAATGCGCGCCGCAATGCGCTGCTGCTCGGCCGCGGGCGGCAGCGGAACCGGATAGGTCCGGATCCACTTGGGCTGTGCGCGCAGAAGCGAGCCGCCGACGCCGGACAAATGGGCGCACATAATTTGCCGAAACTGCGGCGAGCGGAAATACCACATCAGATAGGCCGCGCACAGCCGCCGGTTGCGGATCACCATCCACTCTCCGGACGCCAGCAGCGGATACTGGGTTTTCTGTAGTACGCGCCAGACCCGGTTGATCCTGGGATTGATCTTACACAACAGGATGTCATCGCGTTCCACCGTCTTTTTGACAGAGCCGATTCCGGCGCCTTTCACAATTTCAGGCGCGCCGGATGCACTGCTCGGAACGCTGTACAGCTCGAAGCGCTGCCCGGGCGTCCGGTCCGGTCGGACAATCATCCCCTTGTACTGATTGATCGCGCCCACAGTCGTCCAGCGCCAATTCTTGGGAATCTCATATGGCCAGGCCGTCTGCAGCGCCTTCAAAGTATCTGCATTCATTCCGACCGCACCTCGAGGGCGCGCAGCTCCTCCACCACATCCCGCAGGATTGCCGCAGCCTCCTCCAGCCTGAGCGCAGCGGCCTCTGCGCTGTCCGCCGGCGCGGGCAGCGCATCGTAGTCCAGCGCATTCTCATCGCGCATGAGCCCCAGATCCAGGCTGTTCCCATGCGCCGCAATCTGCTCTCTGGTGTAAACGCTCCACCGAGGATCCTGCACGGCGCTGCGATCCGCAGCCGAGTAGGCATGCTCAAAGGCTTCAAAGTGCCCGCTCTCCAGAGGCACCGTCTTTCCAAATGAGGGCATATTGGTCCGCATGTCGTAGAACCAGACCGCCTTTGTGTTGCCCTTGTCCGACTTTCCGCGGGTAAAAAACAGCACATTGGTCTTGACGCCCTGTGCATAGAAAATGCCGGTCGGAAGGCGCAGGACCGTGTGCAGATCGCACTTGTCCATGAGATCACAGCGAATCCGTTCCGCCTCTCCATCCGGAGACAGGACATTGTCAGGTACGATCACAGCCGCGCGGCCGTTTCTCCCCGGCCGCTTCGTAAGGCTGCGGTAGATATGCTGCAGGAAATTGAGCTGCTTGTTGTTGGTGTGAAAGGTGAAGTCGTCCCGGCTCGTCCGCTCGCCGCCCCGCTTGGTGCCAAAGGGCGGATTGGTGAGCACTAAGTCAAAATCGCGCATCTGCTTTCCGGCGCTCGAGAGCGTATCCGCCTGCAGAATCGGCCCGTCGATGTCGTGCAGCATGGCATTCATCACAGCCAGCCGGTGGGTATCCGGGACCAGCTCGCAGCCGGAAAACGCGCGCTCCTTTTCAAATTTTGCCTCTTCAGAGCTCAAATCCCAGAGGTTGTTCGTGTGGCTGCGCACATATTGGCTGGCAGCAATCATAAAGCCAAAGGTGCCGCAGGCGGGGTCATTGCACCACTCCCCTGGCTGCGGCTTCATCAGCCGGGTCATCACATCGATGAGGACCCGCGGGGTGAAATACTGGCCAGCGCCGGATTTCTTCTCATTTGCATTCTTCTCCAGCAGTCCCTCATAGAGATTTCCGAGGCCCTCCTCCCGGGCAGAATACCAGTCCAGCCCTCCGATGGTGACGACAATCTTCTCCAGATTCTTCGGCTCTTCAATATTGGTCGTCGCCTTCTTATAGATCTCCTGCACCCGCCCGGTACAGTACTTGCCAAACAGCCGCAGCAGATCTTTGTAGTAGTGGTAGAGCTCCAGCCCGGATTTCTCGGCGAGCACATCCCAGCTGTAGCCGAGGATGACGCGCTTTTCCGCGTTCTCCGCCTCCTGCTCCACACTCAGGGCAGGCCCCTTATCTAGCGTGACGCCCAGGGAAAAGCGGTCCTCTGTATTCGTCTCCCTGGCCATTTTGAGAAATAGAATATAGGTCAGCTCTGTGACATACTGGTGGTA
>JAHZEE010000004.1:14085-22186 GCA_019421975.1 Clostridiales bacterium
GTGATGCCATCATCCCGCAGCACATTGCACAGCCGCCAGAGCTTGGATATGATCTTCTCTGTGGTCATTCCATCGTTCCTCCATCATCGTACAGATATCCATTGAGCTCCTGCACGATGTCGTTCAGGCGGCCCTGGAAGATCTTGTCTCCCCTCCGGAATCCGCCCTCGCCGCGAAACCGGACATCCTCGTCAAACACCGCCGGAGTGAGAATCATTTCATCGGTCAGATACCGCTCCATCATGGCAACCCAGCGCAGCTCCACCGCGCTGAAGCGGTGGGCATTTCTCAGCTTTTCTGCCGCGCCGCGGACCCTGTCCCCATGTCCAATCAGCGCGGCGCCCACGCCACAGTGGCGAATCAGACCAATCAGGCCGCAGTCCGGCAGTTCCAGCGCCAGCAGCGCATCGCAGAGCCGCTGGCGTGTGAAGCCCGCCCGGCCCAGGGCGAGCTGGAGCGCCCGCCACTGCTCCCGCGTCAGCTGTTCGGGGTGTGTGCAGACCATCTGCAGAGGCTCCAGCTCCTCCATCTGGGCCTTTACAAAGGCGCCAAATGCCTCCAGATCGTCCCTCGGGCTGCTGGCCGGCCCATAGCTGCGGGTATGGCCGGTCAGTACATCCGGCGTCTTTGAGAGCACAACCGGCCTGTTTTGGTTGACATGGATCTGCTGCAGAAATTGCAGCGCGTTCCGCTGGCCCAACAAAAAAGCCTTGGCCCGCGCGGGCGGCTGGCGTCTGGTGCTCCCCAGAAGCTGTTCCGGATCCAGGCCGCCTGTCAGGGCGGTAAATTGCTCCAGCGCCGCCTCGTCCAGCGTGCGCCGCCGGCGCTGAAGCTTTGCAAGGATCTGGTCGATCTGGGCCTCCGTCTGCGTCGGATCCTCCAGCCCCTCCAGCTCCTCCAGCAACTGCGCAAAGGTGGCCGCCGGGTTGGCCGCCACGGCCTTCATGGTACTGACCTCCTGCATGGATTCGTACACCCCCACCGGGTCATATATCTCAAAATGGGTCTTGTGGAGCTCGGGACACGGCCGCGTGGCGCGGCCCAGCATCTGCTCAAAGAGGACGCGGGACTTTACCCGCCGCAGAAATACCAGCCTGGTAATCTGCGGCACATCAATCCCCGTGGTCAGCAGGTCCACCGTCACAACAATGCTGGGATAGCGCTCGTTCCGGAAGCGGCGGATGTCCTCCTGGATCTTCTTCTGATTGCCGCCGCCCACGCTTCCTGTGATCTTCATGACCGCATCGTTGTCCACCCCATAGGCGGCATAGATGTTTTTCAGGATATCCACAATCATGTCGGCGTGCTGATCGTCCACGGCATAGATCAGGGTCTTTCCCTGCTGCTCTGGATTTTCCGGGTCGATCTGCCGCGCAATCTCCGACAATACCGCCTCGTTGAATGACCTTGTAATCACCTTGCGGTTAAACTGCTCGACCTCGAAGTCCAGCTCGTCCTCCAGCAGCTCGCTGTTGGTGATCTCCCCTGTCACCGGGTCATAGAGCGCCACCTGGTCCCCCGGACGGTAGTGGATGCCCTCGTCACGCAGTCTGGTGTGCAGATCGTGGGGCGCGTCGTGGTCCACCAGATAGCCGTCAATGACCGCCTCCCGATAGGAGTACTGAAACACCGGCTGCCCGAAGATCTCCGTGGTCTGCCGGGTCGGCGTGGCTGTCAGCGCCACCTTGACCGCGTCAAAATAGTCAATCACACTGCGGTATTTACTCTGGTAGTCCCTCTGGTCGCGGTACAGCGCCTCTTCCTCCGGCCGCTCCTGATCCAGCAGATAGCCGCGGTGCGCCTCATCGACGACGATCAGATCATAGTCTGTCACCGCCGGCATGGATTCCCCCCGATGATAGAACAGCCGCTGCACCATGCCCTGCACTGTGGCAACCTGAAGTCTCGTCTCACGCTCCGGCGTTCGCCCCTCCAGCCCCATGAGGCTGTAAATGCCCGCCAGCGGCAGCCCCTCTTTCAGCTTCACCTCCTGAAACACATCGAGCGCCTGGCTGCCCAGTGCGGTGCGGTCCACCAGCAGCAGCGCGCGCCGAAACCGGCCGGCCTCCAGAAGCCGGTAGAGCAGGCCCAGAATGGTCCTGGTCTTTCCGGTCCCCGTGGCCATGGCCAGCAGCACTGCGCGCGCCCCCGCCATGATGGCCTGCTCGGCAGCCTGGACCGCCTGAACCTGATAGGTCCGGAGATTCAGACCGTGCGGATCCTGCAGCGGCGTATAGGGCGTCTGCTGCAGCGCCCGGTTGCCCGCCTCCGGGTCCTGCTTCAGCCGCTCCAGTATCCCGTCGGGGCTCATCCATCCCGGCAGCGCATAGGGTACATTGTCTGGCGCGCGCAGATCCAGGCACCAGATCCCGGACTTTGTCCGATACTGCTCCAGATAGGGCCTGCCGTTGGTCGCAAAGGTGAACGGCACCTTGTACGCGCCCCAGGTTCCAACCTGAAATTCCGCGTCTTCGGCGCGGAGATTGCGGGGATAGTCCTTTCCCTGATAGTCGATCACAGAAGGGATGTCCTGATACGACGCCTTGGCCTCAATGATTCCCACCAGCTTCAGGCCGGCAAACAGCGCATAGTCCGCACGGCCGAATTCCCCCACCTGCGAGTCGGTCGGCCACTCGGCAATGGCCAGGTTCCGCCCCTCGGCCGGGCGCGTCCCCTTGGAAAAGCGCAGATGCTCCGTATCTGCCTCCCAGCCCACCTGCCGCAGCTGCCAGTCGATCAGGCACCGGGTCTCGGCCTCGGACCGCCGGCATTGACCGGCAGCCAGCTGCGCCCGCCGGCGCCGCGTCTCCCGGCTGACCGGCGCTGCCGCCAGCGCAGCCTGCTCCGCCTGTGCCCGCAGCGCCTCTAAATCCGCCGGTTTTGCCGCGCCCGCCGTCTGCGCTTCTTCCGCCAGAACAGGCGGCCGGCTCTGATGGGGCGTCTGGCCATAGACCTGCCAGAACCACTGGCAGAGACTGTGTGCCATCGGAAGCAGCAGGTCACAGGTACAGTGCGCAGCGCCCTCTGCGCCCTCCTTCAAAATCCAGACTGTCTGAACCAGCTCCTGCGAGAGCAGACCCTCGCGGTACAGCGCAGTCACTTTTCGTTCCAGTGTGCAGTGGTCTGGCAGTGAGATGCGGTCATACCGGCACATCAAATCCAGGATGGTGCAGTCCAAGTCGCCCAGGTACTCCAATGCCGCACCGGGCGCCCGCTCACACGCATTCTCCGCCTGCCGGCCCAAATACGCCAGCACCGGGAACTCCTGCTCTAAAAAGGCAAAATTGTGCTCCATGCTTTCTCCCCACACCCTTCCCTTGGGTTCTGTCTGATATCACCATCATACCACACTTCGGCAGAACCCGCAATTCATCGTCTGGCTCCGCCCTCCGAAGCGAATGCAGCCGGCCAAAATCCATAAAAAAGGACACGACTTCGTCGTGTCCTTTTTTATGGCGGAGGCGGTGGGATTCGAACCCACGTGGGGTTTTACCCCCAACTCGATTTCGAGTCGAGCTCGTTATGACCACTTCGATACACCTCCGAACCGAATGGCCGCTTTTCAGCGCTTCAATAACATATCGCATTTCCAGGGGCTTGTCAAGTCCATTCCGGCGGAAAACGGCACCTTTGCCACATCATTCAGGCCTCCTGCGGCGCCGGCGGAAGCGTGCAGATCGCCTGATCCGAAAACTGAATGGCATCTGCCTGCAGCTGCTCTGTCTCATCCACCATGCTCTGCCAGAGCTCCCGTACCTGCTCCTGATTCAGAGTACCGCAGGTCGGCAGCTGCAAATAGACGACACAGCCGTCGCCCCGTGCAAGCTCCCGTTCTCCCAGCTGAAAGGTCTCTTTCTCCGCGGCCGCACAGACAGCCGCCACAAAGTCCCCACTCTGCTTCAGCAAAAACTGAATCTCCGCGCCATCCTCCGAGGTCACAACCGTACAGTGCTCCGCCAGCACATCCGGAACCGTCAGTGTATATCCGTACACCGCATTGTAGACCTCCTGCGGCGCCGCTTCCAGCTCCGCCTGAGATACCGGTGTCTGCTGCTCTTCCGGCGCATCTGTCGGCATGGCTCCTTCTGCCGGCAAATCCCTCTCATTGCATCCGGCAAGCCCCAGCAGCAGGCCGCAGACCAAAAACGCTGTAAAAATCCGTCTCATCTCAATGCCTCCCGTCGTGTTGTTCTGCCTAATCTGACGCTGGGACTTTCAAAATGTTCCCGTCCGGCAAATTGACACGCTTTTTATCTCCGGCTATAATAATCTGCAAACAGGTAGGAGGTGCACTATGGGCGAGTTGCGTGAAATCAACCTGGAGGCCGGTATGCCCCTTGTGGCCGACGCACTGCGGCGGCTGACCTTCGAGGTCCACCACAGCAAGTCCCTGGGCTATACCGCAATGAAGCTGATCCACGGGTACGGCTCTTCCGGCAAGGGCGGCAAAATCCGGATTGCGGCGCGGGAGCGGCTGGACTTTTTGATGCGGAAGCGGGAGATCCGCGGCTATATCTGCGGGGAGAACTTCTCAATCTTTGACGATGACACCCGGCAGGCGTTTTTGCGCTGCGACGCGCTGCGCAAAGACCGGGATCTGGAGCGGCACAACAACGGCGTCACCTTTGTGGTTCTGTGAGACACAGCGCCCAACGGGAGACTGTCTGTGTCTGCCGGAAGCCCAGGCGTGCATAGAGCCGGAGCGCGCGGGCATTGGTGCTCGAGGTCTGCACTGTGAGATGCGGCGCCTGGATTTTCTCTGAGAGCGCGCACACCAGGGCCGCCCCGGCCCCGGATCGCGTGACGCCGACGGTGCAGATCTCATTGTCCCGGATCTCCCCAATGCCGACTGCAGCCTCTCCCTCCAGCCATAAAAAGCCGCTTTGCGCCGCTCTCATCCGTTCACAGTCCGCCAGGCCATAGGTAACCGCGCCGTCCACCGTCTGGAACAGCGTCCGCTGCAGCTTTAAAAACAGCGCCTGGTTGTCCGCATCCAGCGCCGTCAGCGCAGGAGAATCTGTCTGCCGCAGCTGTTCTCTGGGGCAGGTGAGCCGGACAATATCGTAGGCGTGCGGCAGCCATGCGGGCAGTTCGTCCGCCGCGGCATAGACCCGTCCGGCGCCCGCCGCCCGGCAGAACGCTGTGCATTCCCGAAGGAATGGGCGAAGCTGCGCCGGCGGGCACAGGCGCACTAAAATATACGCCTCCTGCCGGTAGGGGATCTCTGAGAGCACCAGCGTGGCCATGCAGCCCTCCCACTGAAAAAACGGAATATCCTTCATAGCTCTGCCTCCATGGGCGCAGTGTAGCACAAATTCCGGGACAGCACAAGTTTTTCCCCGTTCTCAGTTGTAAAACCAGCTGCCTTATGGTAGAATAAGCGAGAAAAAGGGGTGGGATTGTGAAGCTGTATAATCTGATCGATATTGAAGACCTCTCTATGGAAGAATGGCAGGAGCTCTATTCCCTGGCCAGTCAAATCATAGATCATCCGCTGGACTTTGCCGATACCCTTCGGGGCCGGGTGATGGCCAGTCTTTTTTTTGAGCCGAGTACCCGGACCAACTTCTCCTTTCAGGCTGCCATGCTCCGGCTGGGCGGCAGCATCTTCGGCTTTGCCGATCCCCGCTCAAGCTCCACAGCCAAGGGCGAGACGCTCAAGGACACCATCAAGATGGTCAGCGCCTACGCCGATGTGATCGTCATGCGCAACCCCAGAGAGGGCGCCGCGCTGGCGGCCTCCTTGTATTCCGAGGTTCCCCTTGTAAATGCCGGGGACGGCGGCCACATGCACCCGACGCAGACGCTGGCCGATCTCACCACCATCACCCGGCTGCGGGGCAAAATTGCAGACCTCAATGTGGGGCTGTGCGGAGATCTCAAATACGGCCGAACCGTCCATTCTCTCATCAAGGCGCTCTCCAAATTTCCCAACATCACCTTTACCCTGATCGCCCCACCCGATCTGGCGCTGCCCTCCTATATGAAGGAGTATTTGCTTGCAAACCATCTGCGGTTCATCGAGGTGACCAACCTGGACGCCGCCATTCCGCAGCTCGATGTGCTCTATATGACCCGCGTGCAGCAGGAGCGGTTTGTAGATCCGTTGGAGTATGAGCGGCTCAAGGGCGTCTACATTCTCACCCGCAGCAAGCTTGCGCGGGCCAGGCAGGACCTTCTGATCCTGCATCCGCTGCCCCGTGTCGACGAGATCACCCCCGATGTGGACGACGATCCGCGCGCAGCCTACTTTGACCAGGCCCGGTTCGGGATGTACGCCCGGATGGCCCTTTTGACCAAGCTGGTGGAACAGGGCCGCAGGCGCCCCGCGCCGGTGGAGATCGGCCATGGCTCCATCTGCCATAACCCCAACTGTATCACCCGTCAGGAGGCCTATCTGCCGCCGCGCACCAAACAGATTGGCGGCAAGACCTGCTGCGCCTATTGTGACAAGGAGCTTTAATGGAAGCTGCAATTGTATGCCTGCACCGGGGCGAAGCGCGCAAGATCCGCGCCGGCGCGCCCTGGATCTTTGACAACCAGATTGACTGGATCAACGATCTCTGCCAGGACGGCGGGATTGTGGAGATTCTGGATCACGACGAGCGGTTCGTTGCCCGCGGCTATTTTAACCGGCAGTCTAAAATCACAGTCCGTGTTCTGACCCGGAATCCGCAGGAGATCATCGATCACGCCTTTTTTGCCCGTCGGATCGCCGATGCCTGGGCCTTTCGGCAGCGCCTCGGCTTCCACCATGCCTGCCGGGTGGTATTCGGCGAGTCGGACGGCCTGCCCGGCCTGACGGTGGACAAGTTTGAAGATTGTCTCAGCTTTCAGACGGTCGCGCTGGGGATCGAGCACTGGAAGCAGGACATCATCCAAATCTTGGCAGATCTGTTCCATCCTGCCTGTATCTATGAGCGCAACGATGTCCCGGTTCGGGAGAAGGAGGGGCTGCCGCAGCAGACGGGCTGCGTCTACGGAGTCCTGCCGGAATCCGTCGTCATCCAGGAGCATGACGCGCGTATGCTGGTGGATCTCGCCCACGGACAAAAAACCGGCCATTTTCTCGATCAGCAGGAGAATCGAGGGCGGATCCGCCCCTATGTTTCCGGCCGGAGCGTGCTGGATCTGTGCTGCTGCACCGGCGGCTTTTCCATCCACGCTGCGCTCTATGGCGCTGCATCCGTCCAGGCCGTGGACGCCTCCCAGGAGGCATTGGCCCTGGTGCGGAAAAACGCGCAGTACAACGGAGTTGCCGTGCAGACCGTCTGTGCCAATGTCTTTGATCTGGTGCGCCAGTACGCGGAGACCGGGCAGCAGTTCGGCGCCGTTATCTGCGATCCACCCGCCTTTGCCAAGAGCAAGCGCGCCCTGGAGGGCGCCTATCGCGGATACAAGGAGCTGAACCTGCGCTCCATGAAGCTGGTGGAGCCAGGCGGCTTTCTCATCACCTGCTCGTGCAGTCAGTTTATGACGCCGGAGCTGTTTGCACAGATGCTCCAGCAGGCGGCCGCCGACGCCGGCCGTTCTGTCCGCCTGCTGGAGCCGCTGATGCAGTCCCGGGATCACCCTGCGCTCCTATCCCACGCCCCCTCGCACTATCTCAAGGGGGAGATTCTCCAGGTTCTATAGGGTGGCGCCCCGTCCGGGGCCTGCCCTTTTTGATTTGTCACAATAAATCCGCCAGGGTCTTGTGATAAAAGAAGTCCTGGCAGAGTTGGTTAAATTCCCGCCACAGCGGCAGCGTCTTGCACCCCGGTGCACGCGCGCAGGCGGCCGCGTCCTCTGAGAGACAGGAGACCACCGCCAGGGTTCCCTCCATTCGCTCCAGGATCTCTCCAATCGGATACGCCTCCGGTTTGCGGGCCAGCTGATAGCCCCCGCCCTTGCCGCTGGCTGCAGTCAGCAGCTTTGCCTGCACCAGACTCCGCACAACAATCTCCAGATATTTCTTGGAAATCCCCTGCCGCTCGGCGATCTCCTTGAGCGGGATATAGCCCTCATCGGCGTGTTCTGCCAGATCAATCATAACCCGCAGTGCGTATCTTCCTTTTGTGGATATCAACAAAATCCCTCCCCCGTGCATTTTGCCTATTAT
>JAHZEE010000040.1:0-850 GCA_019421975.1 Clostridiales bacterium
TTCTTCTTCATTCTCCCGACATTCGCGCTGACGACCCCAACCACGAGGACAGCTACCACAATCAGAATAAAAATGACGCTTCCATCCATAACGATTTACCCTCCCTTTTCTATTTTAACGGCAACTATACAAAATCTTTATTGTTTCTTTATATCATAGGTATAAATTTACTCGGCGTCCTTCTTGTTCTCCTTTTTTCTACTGACAGCAGAGCTGATCACACCAAGTGCAAGAACGGCTACCACGATTAAAATAAAAATTACGCTTCCATCCATTGCAAGTTACCCCCCAGTTAGCTTAACGATAAATTTGCGAGTTCTTAACGGATTCTTTATATCACCAGTATATACGGGTCCACCAGAAAAATCAACCCCATTTTCATATTTTTTTCACAATTTGTTTAATATTTAATACCATCTTTATATCCGCACCTGATTGGCCGTATCAAAAATCCCCCGCCGGTCCAACTGGACCGGCGGGGGATTTTCTCAATTCTCTCAGTTCGAGGCAGCATCCAGCGAAGAATCGCCGCCCTCGCTGTCCTTCCACAGCATGTTGTCACGCAGCTCCTTGCCAATAACCTCCATGGGATGCTTGGCCAGCTGAGCGCGCTTGGAGTTGAAGAAGGTGCGGCCGTTCTTGTTCTCCGCAATCCAGCGGCCGGCAAAGGTGCCGTCCTGGATATCAGAGAGAACCTCGCGCATCCGGGCCTTGGTCTCCTCGTGGGGAATCACACGGGGCCCGGAGACATACTCGCCGAACTCCGCGGTGTCGGAGATGGAGTAGTTCATGGCCGCCACGCCGCCCTTGTTGATGAGGTCGATGATCAGCTTCATCTCGTGGATGCACT